>JANLQI010000308.1:0-33251 GCA_031367705.1 Saprospiraceae bacterium
AATGCGTAAAATGAATGTTGAAGTTGCTTGCACGACTGACGACCCTGCGGACAGTTTGGAATATCATCAGCAATTTGTCGGTGCAAAAGCAGGTTTCAAAATGCTCCCCGCTTTCCGTCCTGATAAATATATTTTGATTGAAAATCCCAATTTTGCCCCATTCATTGCAAAATTGGGTGAAGTTGTCGGCTTTGAACTCAACAGTTTCGAAGATTTACTGAGGGGTCTTCGCCAACGGGCTGATTTCTTTGCGACCCTCGGTTGCCAATTGTGCGACCACGGTTTGGAACAATTATATGCTGACGAATTTACTGATGCACAAGCCAATACGATTTATAAAAAAGCCTTATCTGGTGAAAATCTGACCACAAACGAGGCTTCACTTTATAAATCAGCTATTTTACATCATCTTGGGGAAATGTATCATGCGCTGGGTTGGACGCAACAATTCCATTTGGGTGCGTTGCGCAATGTCAATCGCCGCATGTTGTCTCAATTGGGCCCCGACACAGGTTGGGATTCTATTGGCGACTTTAAACAAGCCGTTGCTTTGGGTAAATTCCTTGGTAAATTAGAGGACACAAACCAGTTGGCAAAAACCATTATTTACAACCTCAATCCTGCCGACAATGAAGTTTTTGCCGCTATGATTGGCAATTTCAACGACGGTACCATTGCAGGAAAGGTGCAATGGGGCAGCGGTTGGTGGTTTTTAGACCAAAAAGATGGTATGACAAAACAGATAAATGCCTTGTCAAATATGGGTATTTTGAGCCAATTCATCGGTATGTTGACCGATTCACGCTCATTTTTGTCGTTCCCACGGCATGAATATTTCCGTCGTTTGTTGTGTAATATTTTTGGCGAAGACGTTGAAAATGGCGAATTACCGAACGATATTGCTTGGTTGGGTAAGTTAGTGCAGGATATTTGTTATTATAATGCGAAGAATTATTTTCAGTTCTAATAAATAGCCAAAATGGTGCATTGAGACAAATATTATAAATGGTTTTTAGTTAAAATTCTCAAAAAATTTCTATTTTGTGTAGCAAGCCTTTTCTTAACAATTATCATCAAAGCCTTAATTTTTGATAATGTTATAATTAGTTTTGCGCGACAAACTGGAATTTTTTGAATAGGTAACTAAAAACTAATGCATTCTATCGTATGAAAATTATTTGTCTCGGTGAAATCATGTTGCGTTTGAGTACGCACAATCAAGAAAGAATACTTCAAACACGACAATTGGAAGTCCAATTTGGTGGTTCGGAGGCGAATGTCGCTGTTTCTCTGGCACAGTGGGGACCAAAAACATCCTTTATTACGCGTGTTCCCGCAACGGAATTGGGCGAAGCGGCACTGTCTGAAGTACGTCGTTACAAGGTGGATACCAGTCTTTCTGTGATGGGTGGTGAACGACTGGGCTTGTATTTTTTAGAGCCAGGAACGGGTAATCGTCCATCAAAAGTCATTTATGACCGCGCCAATTCGGGTATGGCAACGCTTGAACGTGGTATGATTAATTGGGATAAAGCCTTTGAAAATGCGACTTGGTTGCATTGGTCAGGTATCACACCAGCGATTTCACAGATGGCTGCCGATGCCACTTTGGAAGCCATTGAAGCCGCACAAAGGCGTGGTTTGACGGTCTCTTGTGATTTGAATTATCGCCGCAATCTTTGGAAATATGGCAAACATCCTTCTGAAATTATGCCTCAATTACTGAGAGGCAGCAATGTACTTCTTGGCGATGGCGATGCGATTAGCACATGTTTTGGCATAGAAGGTGATGACTATCAAGATATTATTAAGAAAACATTTTTAGATTTTCCGAAATTGAAATACATTGCCATGACCGCACGTCGGGCGTTTCATGCCACACACAATGCCTACAAAGGCTTTTTGCACGATGGCGAAACGATGTATGAATCGAGGGAATACGATATTCCAGACATCAATGACCGCATCGGTACAGGCGATGCTTTTATGGCGGGTTTGATTTTTCAATTAGCCCAAAATGCCCCCCCTCAGTATGTGACGGATTTTGCAGCCGCCGCAGCCGCTTTGAAACACACGATTCAAGGAGATTTCAATTTGGTAAGTGTGGCAGAAGTTGAGGCATTGATAGGTGGCAATACAGGCGGCAGAGTAAGCCGTTAAGTGAAAAACGAAAAACGAAAAGTGAAAAGTGAAAAGTCCTGAAAGGGCGTGATGTGTTAGCAATGGGTAACGCCCATTGGATTGTTAGCAATAAATAACACCCATTAAATAAAGATTTTTTTCAATTTATTAAATAAAATCAATTAATTAAAAATGATAGTAGATACAATTGGCAATGCCGCAAAGTATTTTGGCGCGCACCCATTGTTTGAGCAGGCTTTTGCTTACATCAATGAAACGGACTTGGCGAATGCAGAAGGACGGTTTGAAATTGATGGCGACAATTTGAAAGCCATTTATTCAGACAAAGATGGCATGACGGCAGAGCAATCAACGGCTAAGTTTGAATGTCATAATCGTCATATTGATATTCAATTGTGTATCAATGGTGTAGAAACAATCGGTTGGAAACCACAGGAAAAATGTATTACGCCGAAAGGTGAATACAATCCAGAAAAAGATGTGCAGTTTTACAACGATGCTCCTGATATGTTTTTTCAGTTGACAGATGGGCAATTTGCCATTTTCTTTCCAGAAGATGTCCATGCACCGATGATTGGTGAAGGCGCTATTAAAAAATTAGTAATCAAAGTAAAAATTTAGCCCCTAAATCCCCAGAGGGGACTTTTTACACAGCAGAAAGTCCCCTCTGGGGATTTAGGAGAAATAAAAATTAAAAAATTATGAGTAATATTAGTAAAGTAACAAAAGCAATCCTCGATCAAGGTGTTTTGCCTTTGTATTTCAATGCCGACGAAACGGTCAGTGTTGACATTTTGAGAGCCATTTATCGTGCAGGTATCAAAGCGGTTGAATACACAAATCGTGGTGAAGCGGCTTTGAAAAATTTCCATAAACTCGTCGAAGTACGGAATGCAGAAATGCCCGATATGCTTCTCGGCATCGGTACGATTAAAAATTTAGCGCAAGCAGAAAGTTATATGGCTGCGGGTGCGGATTTTTTGGTCAGCCCAGGTTTTGTGTTAGAAGTTGCTGAATATGCAGTTGCCAATGGTATTCTTTACGGTCCCGGCTGTATGACACCGTCGGAAATCATTGCGGCTGAAAATGCGGGCATCAAATTCATCAAATTGTTCCCTGGCGATATGCTCGGACCTAAGTTTGTGAGTGGTATCAAAGCCATTTTTCCGAATTTGTCTTTTATGGTAACAGGTGGCGTTGACACGACTCATGAAAGCGTCAGTAGCTGGTTTAACGCAGGCGTAAAAGCAGTGGGTATGGGCAGCAATTTGGTGAGTAAAAAACGTATGGAAGACAAGGATTATGCTGGTATTGAAGCAACGACAAAAGAAGTTTTAGCTTTGATTCAGTCTATAAAATAATATGAATTGGTAGAGACGCAAAACTTTGCGTCTCTACCATATTATACAAGCCCCAATAGATACTTTTTGTTTTTGAAGAACACAATTTTTTGAATTTCGGAAAATACAACTAAACAATGAATGAAAAAATCGGAAAGTATCGCTGGACCATCTGCGGCTTACTCTTTTTCGCCACAACTATCAACTACCTTGATAGAGCCGTTATCGGTCTTGTAAAAGAGTACTTAGACGCTGAATTTAGCTGGTCTAAAACGGATTATGCCAACGTTACGGTGGCATTTCAAGCCGCTTATGCCATCGCCATGATATTTGCAGGGCGACTTATTGACTATTTGGGAACAAAAACAGGCTATGCCTTATCACTTTTCACATGGAGTTTGGCGGCTATGGGTCATTATTTAGTGGGTTTAGGCAGCAATTTTGGCTTCATCATGGCACGCGTTGGGCTTGGCGTAACGGAATCAGGCAATTTTCCAGCCGCTATAAAAACGGTTTCGGAATGGTTTCCTAAAAAAGAAAGAGCTTTGGCGACGGGTATTTTCAACTCCGGAACTAATGTTGGAGCTATTGTTGCGCCTTTAATCGTGCCTTACCTCGCCATCACTTATGGTTGGCGTATGACGTTTCTAATTCTTGGGGCGATAGGTATGTCGTGGTTGATATTTTGGTATATGTTTTATGAAACACCCAAAGACCACAAAAAATTGACCACCGCAGAGTTCGATTATATCCACAGCGATAAAGATGAAGAAGTAACAGAAGCCTATGCAGCAGAAAAGGTGGGTTGGGGTCAATTACTACAATTCAAACAAACTTGGTCGTTTGCGATTGGCAAATTATTGACCGATGGCGTGTGGTGGTTTTATCTGTTTTGGTTGCCCGATTTCTTAAAAGAACAATATGGTTTGACAGGTACGCAACTCTCATTACCCATCGCAGTGGTCTATATTATTGCCACATTTGGCAGTGTTTTCGGCGGTTGGTTGCCTATGAATCTCATCAAAAATGGTTGGGCAGTGTTTAGAGCCAGAAAAACCTCTATGCTCATTTACGCTTGTTGCGTTTTACCCGTGGTTTTCGCTCAGGTAACAGGCGGTTATAATATGTGGTATGCAATCGGCATCATTGGTTTCGCTGCTGCTGCGCATCAAGCTTGGAGTGCTAATATTTTCACGACAGTGAGTGATATGTTCCCTAAAAAGACGGTCGGTTCTGTTACAGGTATTGGCGGTTTTGCAGGAGGTGTAGGTGGCATTTTGATATCAAAAGGCGCAGGTTATTTGTTCGACTACTATAAAGGTTTGGGCAGTATTGAGACTGGCTATTACATCATGTTCATCATTTGCGGCTTGTTATACGTAGCTGCTTGGGGCATTATGCACCTTTTAGTTCCTAAAATGGAAAAAGTCATTGTTTAATGGCTTATTGCTAATCAAATAGGTAATAATCATTCTACAATAGACATTAAAAAATATTTGGTTTTATTTGGTTAGGTTAAATCGCTGCGACTTAGTTGTCGCAGCGATTTTTTTATACCCCTCAGTATTCTGACCACAAAGTTTATTTGTTAGAATACTCAGAATCTATCACATATCAGGATTCGGAATGAAATTCAAGAAAGCATTAAAATCCTTTTTATACTGTTCCGCATCTAATTGATACAAAAACGCGCCTTTTTTAGAAAAACCCTTTTGTTTTTCCTTCAATTTAATCAAAAGATTAGTGGAAAGGATTTTACGGCTGAAATTCCGTTTGTCAATCTTAACACCAAAAATAGCTTCGTACAGGTTTTGCAACTGCGGTAAAGTGAATTTTTCAGGCAACAGTTCAAAGCCTATGGGATGAAACGCGGCTTTATATTTCAGCCGTTCTTTCGCTTGTTCAACCATTTCTTTGTGGTCAAAAAGCAGTTCGGGCAAGTCGCGGACGGGAAACCAATCAGCGTCGAAATCATGGTTAATTTTATCCTCATAGCTCGGCACATTAATCAAGGCAAAATAGGCAACTGAAACGGTGCGCTCAACGGGGTCACGCAAAGGGTCGCCAAATGCGCCTAATTGCTCCAAATAGACATCATCAAGCCCAGTGAGGGCTTGTACAATACGTTGTGAAGCCTTTTCAAGGGTTTCGTCAGGTGCGAGCCAACCACCCATCAAAGACCATGTATCATGGTCAGATTCGACGCCGCGTTTGACAAGTAGCAGCTTTAAATCCGTTCCATCGAAGCCAAAAATGATGGAATCTAAGGCAACAAGACACTTCGTTTGAAGGCGATACTGTTCTAAAAAGTTGATTTTCATTGACTAAAATCTATTAAATACTGAGGGGATGAAAATTGGATTTCGTTTAATTCACAAAAATAGCTTAAAATATTTGATACTAAATTTTTGTAAGCTAAAATGTAAATGTCATATTTACATTTTCAATTTCTAAAAACAATTTTTATCAACTAACGCAACAACAGAACGAAATGCAATCATCAAGTCTCCACATGTGGGATTACGTCGTATTCCTCTTTTATTTCATCATGGTCGCTGGTTACGGCTATTGGATTTATAACAAAAAAAAGAAAGCAGAAACAACTTCTGCTGACTACTTCCTCGCTGAAGGTTCACTGACGTGGTGGGCAATCGGTGCGTCACTCATTGCTTCCAATATCTCTGCGGAGCAGATGATTGGTATGTCGGGCAATGGATTTATTCTCGGTTTGGCTATTTCAACCTATGAATGGATGGCAGCGGCAACGTTACTGATTGTTGCCATTTTCTTTATGCCGATTTATTTGAAAAACCACATTTTCACGATGCCTCAATTTTTGAAGCAACGTTACAACGACCGAGTCGCTATGATTATGGCTGTTTTCTGGTTATTACTCTACGTTGTGGTCAATTTGACTTCTATTTTGTACCTCGGCGCATTGGCAGTCAACACCATTTCAGGCATTAACTTTACGGTTTGTATGATTGGCTTATCCGTTTTTGCCGTCATCATTACCTTAGGCGGTATGAAAGTAATTGGCTATACCGACGTTATTCAAGTCTTCTTTTTGATATTGGGTGGCTTGGCAACAACCTATTTGGCTATCAATATGGTGTCCGAGAAGTTCGGTACGACAGGTGTTTTCAATGGCTTAAGTATTATGATGGAAAAAACGCCAAGTCATTTTCACATGATTTTTGACAAATCAGACTCACATTTCATGTCTCTACCAGGCTTAACAGTCCTTATCGGTGGTATGTGGATTACGAATTTGAACTATTGGGGTTGTAATCAATACATCACACAACGCGCTTTGGGTGCTGATTTACCGACGGCTCGGAATGGTATTTTGTTTGCTGCCTTCTTGAAACTATTGATGCCTGTCATCGTGGTTCTCCCAGGTATTGCTGCTTATGTATTGCACCAAAGCGGTGAATTTCAAACGGAAATGCTTGGAAAAGATGGTACTTTGTCACAGGACAACGCCTACCCTGTCCTACTCAATTTGCTTTCGCCGGGTCTAAAAGGTCTGGCATTTGCCGCTTTGACAGCAGCGATTGTCGCATCTTTAGCAGGTAAAATCAACTCGATTTCAACCATTTTCACGCTTGATATTTACAAAAACCATATCAAAAAAGATGCAACAGAACGTGAACTCGTTCGCATCGGTCGTTACACTATTTGGACAGCGATGATTCTCGGTATCATCATCGCGCCGTTGATGGGCATTGACAAAAAAGGCGGTTTCGAGTTCATTCAAGAATATACAGGCTTTGTCTCTCCAGGTGTATTTGCGATGTTCATTTTTGGCTTTTTCTGGAAAAGGACAACTTCTAATGCCGCTATGTTTGCGATTGTTGGCGGCTTTTTGCTGTCTATTCTCTTCAAATTCCTACCCGGCATGATGGATTTGTCTTTCCTCAATCCGATGGGTTTTGCGGTAGCCAATGCAGAAGGTGTATTTGAAATTCCGTTCCTCGACCGTATGGGCTTTGTTTTTGGCATCATCATCGTTGCAATGGTCATCCTAACACTTGCGGATGCATCATCAAAAGACACAAACAAAGGCTTAGAAATTGATGCCTCAATGTTCAAAGTGTCGAACGGTTTTGCTGTGGGTGCAATACTCATTCTTGGTATTTTATTGGCTCTTTATACTTCCTTCTGGTAATATTTAGGATAGATAACAAAATAAAAAACGCCTTTGTATTCAATACGATACAAGGGCGTTTTCTTTTCAATACTGAGGGGGGTAATTTTTTCTTTGATTTTCATAACTTCACACAAAATTAATAACAATGAAAAGAAAAGAATTTATCAAACAAACAGCCTTTGCAGGTGCTGCTTTTTTAAGCCATCCTTTTATCACTCACCTAAAAATAGCAAAATATCGCACTGCCCTCATCGGTTCAGGATGGTGGGGCATGAACATTTTGCGCGAAGCCATTCGTTCAGGTGAAATTGAAGTTGTTGCCATCTGCGATGTGGACGACAATCAGCTCCGCAAAGCGGCGGCTGAAATCAATAAACTTTGCACTGACCGACCTAAACAATACAAAGACTTTCGAGATTGCTTGAAAAATGAAAAACCAGACATTGTTATCAATGCAACACCTGACCATTGGCACGCCTTAATTGCCATCGAAGCCATGAAAGGAGGGGCGCATTTGTTTTTAGAAAAACCCATTAGTCACACCGTCAAAGAAGGCTCTGCCATTGAACGCACCGCAAGGGACACTCAACGTGTTTGCATTGTTGATTTCCACCGACGTTACTCACCCCACAATGTCAGCGGCATGGATTTTTTGAAATCGGGAAAGGTCGGTAAAATCAAAGATGTGCGTGCTTTTGTCAACTACAATTATGGTATGGGTAAACCAAATGAAAAAGAGACCATTCCCGAAGGCTTAGACTGGGAAACCTATTGTGGTCCTTCCGAAATTGTTCCATATAGCAAAAACATTCATCCGCGTGGTTGGCGGCAATACACCGAGTTTGCCAATGGTCAAATTGGCGATTGGGGACCTCATTGGTTCGACCAAATACTGTGGTGGACAGAGGAAACAATGCCTAAAAAAATCTTTTCTGTGATGAATAAACCGATTCGAGGGTCAAGCATGACTGCCCCTGAAAGTCAATCGGTTATCTATGAATTTGACGATTTTATCTGTACTTGGGAACACTCGATTGTCAACCAACGCAATCAGCAAAGTGGGGAAAGCGTAGGCGTTTATTTTCATGGTACTGAGGGGACATTCCACATGGCTTGGCAAAAAGGTTGGACGTTTTATCCTGCCGACAAAAATAAAGAAGTCATTCACAAAGACCCACAACTCAATGAGCCTGACCAACAAAATATTAACTTGGTTTGGCAAGACTTTATGCGCTGCATAAAATCTGGTAAACGCCCTTTTGCGGACATAGAACATGGTCGTCATGCAACGAATATGGCACTTTTAGGTATGCTTTCCGCACGTGTCGGTCGAAGTATCGAATGGGATTACAAAAAGGATATGATTGTAAATGATTTGGAAGCCAATAAGTTATTAAGTCGGCAATATCGGGGTGATTGGGTGTATCCGAGTTAAAAATAAAAAGCGGTTTAGGCATCTCAATCTCCTAAACCGCTTCTTTCGTTATTGCTCTAAAACCTATTGACGAATAACCCTAAAACCAGGACTACCCCCGCCAGGACCGCCTTGACCGCCCATTTTTTTCCTCATTTCCTCCATCTTAACTCTGTATTCCGCTTCCGTGACTTTATCCCCTTTTGAGGGTGCTTTGATAGCATTGTCTTTAACCTTTTTCAATTCAACTTTTTTAGCAAACAACAAGGTTTCTCCATTATTGATGTCCGCTTCAAGTATCAAACCAGGCAATGACCCAAAGTTTTGAGGACCCGCAGCCAAAGGCAAATCCATAGTAAACCAAGCGACAATCTCTTGTTTGCGAGCTGTATCACTCCACGTGGCTTGTGTACATTCGTAACCCATTACTTTTTTCGTTTCAGTACCCAATTTCCAAGCAGGTTGCTTCATATCCGTCTCGATAAGGTATTTCTTATCTCCCATTTCACGCAGTTCAATACGTTTGTTGGTTGCATAATTGCGATAAATTTCAACATTTGGACGGCGAAAACGGAAGCCACCGCCGCCACCTGCGTTAGCTTGTTCATCTTCTTCCTCCTCAATAACTTTGTAAATACATTCATCTCCCCGAAAAACAAGCTGCATATTGCTGCTCCGAAACTCTGGAACACGGGCTTTCATCTCCTCATTCTGAATACGACGATGCAAATTCATTTTTTCTTCAAACGTAATGACCCCCTCAGTATTTTGCCCAAAAACAGACAAAATGGAGCATAAAAAGCTACTTAAAATCAGGATTTTTTTCATTTTTTATAAAATTAATTTTTATGATTAGTGATAAATTGAGTGCCGATTGTAAGTTGGCGTGACAAAAATACAATGCTAAATGCTCAATCAAGTTAAATAGCCTTGAAACAAGGTTAATAAAAGTTAAGAATCGCACATTTATCAATCCTATGCCTTTAAATTTGCCGATAATGAAACGTTTTAACAGACATGGACTCATCGCGCTCATCGTCAGCAGCCTCGCACTACTCGTCATCTTTCAAGTCTTTTGGATAAAAAAAGTCTATGACGAGCAGTATCAGGTGCTAAAAAAAGACCTTGACCACACCTTTCGCTCAACCGTCATGGCGATGCAAGACTCTATGATTCAAGGCAGTTTTGGCGATTTCCCAAAGGGACAGGGTGATTCTCCCCGTTCCAATAGAACTGAAAGAGAGCCGAACTTTTCGCCTTCTTTACCCCGTTCTGAAAATTTTCAAAGTTTTGAAATCCATGAAAATCAAGACAAAAATGCTTCAAAATCGAATATTTCCAAGCAAAACAAGATAAGTTTTACGCAAAAAGACGGCGTTAAAATTACCGTTGCGTCCGACAGTTTAAGTGGGCGAGAGATTGCACGTATTGTCTCACGTGCTTATTTCAACAAGCCTGTTTCCGATAGTATGACCAAAGGTTCTGTTATTTCAGATTTAACACGGCATCCTAAATCATTCAGTCAAACTCAAATTTTCGTAAAAAAAAGGTTGAACACAAAAGACACGGCTATTTTCATTAACCTTAATCTCGATTCTTTAAAACTTGAAGACATTGTAAAGCATTATAACTTGGCTTTATTGAATCAAAAAATTGACATCCCATTTCGCATTCAGCGTTTGCACCAGAGCCAAGTGCCTTCTTTTTCGCCTTTCAATCGAGAGCCGCCTTCAGATAAAAAAGAGGACACTCTGAAAACAAATCCTGTTTTTGCAGGTATGCCTAAATTCAATGTTTATGTCGCACAATTCCCTGAATATCAATCTTTTCTGTTTCGAAAAACATTGCCACAGGTCTTTTTTTCGATGCTCTTATTGGGCATAACAACCTTAGCATTTTGGTTGGTTTATCGCAGTTTACGACAACAAGAGCGTTTGACCGCTTTGAAAAACGATTTTATCAGCAATATCACCCATGAATTAAAAACACCGATTGCAACAGTCAGTGTCGCCATCGAAGCCCTGCAAAATTTCAATGCTTTGCAGAAACCTGAACTGACCAAAGAGTATCTCGATATTTCAAAAAATGAACTTTCCCGCCTATCTATGCTCGTTGATAAAGTGTTAAAACTATCCGTTTTTGAGCAAAAAGAACCTGAATTACAAAAAGAAATCATTGATGTCGCAGCTCTTGTTGCCCAAGTTTTGGACTCCATGCGGCTGCAATTTGAGAAAATTGAGGCAAAAATCACCTTTAATACTGAGGGGGCAGAAAATGCTGTTGTTGAAGCCGACAAAACGCATTTAACCAGCGTCATTTACAATTTACTTGATAATGCCTTGAAATACAATGGTAAAAACATTAACATTAATCTTCAAGAACAACTCAATACCTTGCAACTGAATATCGAAGACGATGGCTGCGGTATTGCTACAGAATATCAAAGCAAAATTTTCGACAAATTCTTCCGCGTTCCAACGGGCGATATTCACAATGTCAAAGGTTATGGTTTGGGTTTAAGTTATGTATCCAGCGTCCTGCGGCAACATGGCGGGCGTATTGAAGTGCAGAGTGTTTTAGAAAAAGGAAGTATATTTAGTGTTTTTTTGCCGAGAAAATGAGTTTTTGAATATTTTTGAACGCTATTATCATAAAAACGCTATTTTTGTAAAAAATAAAAACAATATGCCTGTTACTAAAATTAGATTAAAATCACAAGTAGATTTGGCAATAGACGATGTACTTGCGGGTATTTCTGAATTAGAAACGCCTGATTTAGAGCAATTTCTTCAAAAAATTGGACGAATAATCGCTCGTCGCAAATCGCCTTCTGCGTCAGAAAGAGAAACTGTTTTATTGAAAGCTATCAATGAAGCCACGCCTTTGGCTTTACAAAACCACTATCAAAATTTAGCTCAAAAATTGCATGAGGAAACCATCAATCCAATTGAACACAAAGAGTTATTGGCAATAATTGAAAAAATAGAAGCCCAAAAGGTTGAAAGACTCCGAAATCTGATTGAATTGTCCCGATTAAGAAACATTTCCTTAGATAATTTGATGGACGAACTCAACCTTAATTATCATGGTTAGTCCAGAAATCAGACAATTGGTTTTTTCTCGTGCCGCCTATCGGTGCGAATATTGTCACTCACCTTTGTCGCACTCTTGTCAACCGTTTGAGGTTGAACACATTATACCCCTCAGTAAAAATGGTTCTAACGAACTACATAACCTTGCTTGTGCTTGCGGTGGCTGCAATGGTCATAAATTTACGAAAACACATGGTTTCGACCCCGTAAGTGAACAAGTTGTACCACTATATCATCCACGCTCTATGAATTGGCGACATCATTTTACATGGTCAGACGACTTTACCGAATTGATTGGCATATCACCAACAGGTCGTATTACCATTGAAATCTTACATTTAAATCGAACTGGAAATATTAATATACGTCAGCTTCTCTTACTCGTCGGTTTGCATCCACCAAAAATATAATTTCCAATGTCCAAAACAAAAGTCCTATACGTCGAAGACGAGCCTTTTCTGGGCAAAATCGTCAAAGAAAGCCTTGAAAGTCGTCTTTTTGAAGTCCTTATGATTTCGGACGGTGCAAAAGTGATTGAAGGTTTTCAAGCCTTTCAGCCCGATATTGCTGTGTTAGACATCATGCTACCAAATGTAGATGGCTATACCCTTGCCGAGTCTTTACGGCGGCTCTCTCCTGCCCTACCCATTATTTTTTTAACTGCCAAAACGCAGACGGACGATGTGTTGCGCGGTTTCCAAGCGGGCGGTAATGACTATGTTCGGAAGCCGTTTAGCATGGAAGAACTCATTGTGCGGATTCAAAACCTGATGGCAATGACACGCAATTCGCCTGCCCATTTTGACCCTTTTACCATCGGAAAATTCCAGTTTACACCTCAAAAGTATGAATTGCGGTTTGGTGATAAAGTCAAAAAACTGTCCCATCGTGAAATGGAATTGCTTAAAATCCTGTGCGAAAGCCGCAATTTTACCGTCGGACGTAAGGAAATATTGATGAAAATATGGGGCGATGACTCATTTTTCAACTCCCGCAACCTCGATGTTTATGTCACAAAGCTGCGCGATTATCTCAAAGGGGACCCCTCAGTACAAATCATGACGGTGAAGGGTGTGGGCTACCTTTTTACGGTTGAGTAAAGTTTTGCGTTCTTAAAATAAAACTTTATTTTTGTAGAAAAATAAAAAACATGGTCGCAACAGCAATTTCAAAAGAGGAGAATATTAAGATTGAAGACGATTTTTTCAACTTCTGTCAGTCGCCTGAAATGCGCGACAAACGCATTGAACGTACTAAAACTGGGAAAATCATCATTTTGGAACCAACAGGCGGCACAACAGGCAGTTTTAATTCAGAAGTAAACGGCGAAGTCCGTGATTGGAATAAGGAGACTCGTAGTGGTCGAACATTTGACTCTTCAACAGGATTTACTTTGCCAAATACGGCAGTGAAAGCAGCCGATACTGCTTGGGTTAACCGTGAGCGTTGGGAAGCCTTACCAAAAGCATTGCGTGAAAAATTCCCACCTTTAACACCCGATTTCATCATTGAAATTCGTTCAAAAACGGATTCTTTGACCCTCTTAAAAGAAAAAGTAGAAGAATACATGGAAAATGGCTGCCGTTTAGCATGGCTCATTGACCGCTTTAAGGAACGCATCTATATATATCGAGCCGATGGTAGCCGCGAAGAAGTGGATTCTTTTGAAAAAACGCTGTCGGGTGAAGATGTTTTAGTCGGTTTCACTTTGCGGATTGCGGATTTGGAATGGGAATGATGGTGTTTGTAGAACAACAAAAGCCGACCTTTTACTGAGGGGTCGGCTTTTGTTGTTTTATCAAGTGTTACCTATCTTTAATTTTCAGTCAAAACAGCTCCTATCACAAACCCATATATACGCTTTATTTTTGCTCAAAAACAGTTGTTTAAAACACGTCATTCAAAAAATATTGCCTTAAAGTAAAAATTTATGACAAATATTATTGTATGAACAAAAAAAACATTCTACATTTGACCATTAGTTTAAAGCGAACATATATCATTACCGAAAACCGTTGCTTATTTTTTATCAAAAAAATCAAGCATTAAAACTTTAGACGAGGAGCTACATAATTTATAATTCTACACTTTAAACAACGCGCTCTTCCATGGTTTCTAATGCCTATTTTTAGATTAGAAAAAGCATACAAAACGTGTACCTCCCATGACGACACGAACATTTACACTAAACTTTGGCTTCCAAAATCAGAAGCAATTTTCTTGTTTTATTGGTTTTTTCTTCTTTTTCCTTACGATTTTACAAACAACAACCTTATCCGCTCAAATTTTGTACTGCCCATATTGCCCTGTCAATTGGCGAGATACAATCGAACCTCATGCGGTCTGCAAGACAACCGTTACGGGCTACCTCGACACGTTGGGAACAAAGTACATTTCGCCCATTGTCCTTGACAATTTTTCAACGGACAATTGCCCTGTTATCATCATCAGTGCAAGCAAAACGCGCTTTACTTGTGCCGATGTCGGTACGCAAAATGTCATATTGTACGTCCGTGACACCGCAGGCAATCGCGCACAATGCACCACAGCTGTCACAATAATTGACACCATTCGCCCCAAAATGCTCAAATGTCCAAAAGACACCACGATGACGCTCGGGGCGAATCAATGCAACAAAGTCTTTAGTTTTACGACGCCTACAATAACGGATAACTGTTCGTCAAACCTAACTGTCACGCAAAATACAGGGCAAATTTCGGGTTCAGCGTTCCCTATCGGCACGTCAACCGTCGCTTTTACTGCCAAAGACGCTGGGAATAATACCGTCACCTGTTCCTTCCGCGTAATCGTCAACGATATACCACCTACCATTGCTTGTAAAACGCAGTTTGCTCCCAAGCTAAACAGTGCCTCAGCAAGGCTTGTCGTCACACCTTTTGACGTGGCGGCTTCTATTTTCGACAACTGTACCCCCCTCAGTAATTTGACCGTAAAAATGCGTCGAACAGGTATTGGAACAGGTTTTCCAGATTCCTCATCACTCACTTTTGGTTGTAGCGATACAGGTAGAATAGCCGTTGAAATTTGGGCAAAAGACCAATCAGGCCTTACAAGTAGTTGTAAAACAACGATTTACGTCAATGATTCTAACTATATTTGTCGTCCAATACTTGCGCCAACGATTCCTGCCTTGCTTGGTCAAACCATGACCGAAGAAGGCCGAGCCATTTCAGCAAAAATTGCACTAAGCAGCCCTGTCATGTCTCCGATGGCACAAAACAGCGCACCGACGGGGGCTTTTATCTTCTCAAGTTTGGTCAGAAATGGTGATTATAGTCTTACGCCACGACGTGACAGCGACTGGATAAATGGCCTCACCACGTTTGATATTGCCTTGATGAGCCGCCATTTATTAGGTTCAGAAGTCTTTACGTCGCCCTATAAACTCATCGCTGCTGATGTCAACCGCGACGGCTCAATTGATGCGCTCGATTTGCTCATTACAAGGCGGGTTGTGTTGCGTCAAATGGATAGTTTTCCGAATAACCGCTCATGGCGTTTTGTGCCTAAATCATATACGTTTCCAATCGGCATTGACCCTGTTTTAGTCGCTTTCCCTAATTTTTTGACTTATATAAACGTAACAGATACCGTTTTTAATGCTGATTTTGTTGCCCTGAAAACAGGCGATATGAATGGCTCGGCAACCAATACGCCTTTGACAAACAGCATAGAGCCACGCAGCCAAAATACCTTTGTTATGGAAGCCGATGACGTGCTTTTAAAAGCAGGTAAAGTTTACGACATCGTCGTCAAAACGCCTAAATTGATACCAGAAGCTTTTCAATTTACTTTAAATTACGATATTAATTCACTCAAAATTCACGCTATTGATCCGTTAGACTTATACAATTTTTCCTCCTCCAACTACGCTTTGTTTGCCGATAGGGGCAAAGTCACGATGAGTTGGAACAGCTTCGACAGCAATGCTGAACCCATGAACATGTTTATTTTAAAGTTGCAAGCCACCCGTTCGATTCGTTTGAGCGAGGCACTGCACCTGTCCTCCGACTTAACACTTGCTGAAGCCTATTCCTCGGCAGGTGATCGGATGGCGGTTGATTTCCGTTTTACAAACGACAAAGCACAAACGAGCGATTTCCGTTTATACCAAAACGACCCAAATCCTTTCAACGGTTCGACACGCATCCAATTCCGTTTACCTGAAGCGAGTGAAGCGAAACTTACCGTTTTTGACGAAACAGGACGGATTTTGCAGATAAAAAACGGCAATTTTAAGAAAGGCAATAACGAAATTATTATAAATTTTGAGAATAACAAGTCCGTTTCAGGCGTACTTTTCTATCGCCTCGATACCCCAACTCATTCAGCGACACAGCGAATGGTGCTTTTAAACTGATTTTTTCCATGTAACACAAGGACGACCACTTGCGGTTTGGGTTTTAGACCTAAGCCGCAAGTTTCTTTTTTCTGACCAATCCAATAAGTGCGCTCGATGTGCCAAAAATGGCAATCACTATAAAACCATAACCAAAATCAGGTGAATATTGTATCATGGCGACAAGCGTGATGTTGACAATTTTTGGAATAAGTAAAACGGGAACAAAACTCAAACTGATAGAAACTAAGCACTTGACCAAATTGGATATTTTAGGTGTATGAATCGCAAAATTTTGCTTTTGCCATTTATAAAAATTAAAGAAAAAGAAACCCAAAGCGGACAAACACCATAGAAAAATGCCCGCTTTTTGTACTCTTTCTATGGAAAAACGGGGCGAATAAGGTTTGTTGAGTAAGATTGTAACGATGGCTTTTTTCATTTCTTCATTAAATGCTATGCTGTTTGTATTTGCCAACACGACAACACCGTATTGTTTTGGCAGAAAGAACAAGGCAGAATTGAAGTTTTCGGTTAAGCCTGTATGCCAAAGAACTCTTTGACCAAAATCGTATTTTTCAAACCAACCCATCGCATATTTTCCTTTATAAGCTGCGAACAACCGTTGATAAGAACTGTCTGTCAAACCGACCCCCTCAGTATTTTTCATCACCGCACGTAAATACGGACACAAATCATTTGCGGTACTTGCCAAATGCCCGCTTGAAACTTCAAAATCCGAATACTCCTTGTTTGGTGCTTCAATGGGCAATAAAAAAGCATATTGATAGCTTTTTATCAAGCCATTTGACAGCGCATTTTTAAAATTTGCAAAAGAATGTATCATTTTTAAAGGGCTGAAAATGTGTTCATTCAGATAATCCCCGTAGGTTTTTCCGCTGACTTTTTCAATGATTAACCCTAAAAGCACATAGTTCGCATTAGAGTATTGAAAGGCTGTTCCGACATCATGAACCGCAGGTAAGGTTTTTAAGTAATCGCTAAAACCTTGCTGATAGGCTTCAAAATCAGAGCTGTTTTGGGTATAAAAACCACCCCAACCAGGGATACCACTTGTTTGATTGAGTAAATGCCGAATGGTTATTTTTTTATCTGCCGTTTCATTAGTAAAAGAGAACCAATGAAGATAATAACTAACGGGTTTATCAATGTCTATCAATCCTTTATCTACCAATTGCCCTATTGCTATGGCTGTAAACGATTTGCTATTTGAACCTATCAAAAACACATCATTCACGGTGGTATTCGGTGTTGAAAATGTGTAAATGAGGCTGTCTTTATTTGTTATCGCAATGACCGCATTGGGGATTTGGTAGTTTTGGATTAAAGTACTCACCACTTTGTCTAAATTGTCTTTTGGAAAAACCTTTTGCGCCTCAGTAGGACAATTCAATGCTATGAAAAGCATGATTATCAATTGTTTCATACCTCTGATTAATTTTTTTAAATTTTGTAACGTAAAACTAATTCATTTTTTAGAATTACCCCCCCTCAGTATTTTCAAAATATTCTCACTAACTTTGCGCCATCAATTCACATTCAGATAAAACATAAGATTATGAAAAATAATACAATCAATACTCGTTTTGCAGCCGTCACTGTTCTCATACTCGTAGCGGCACTCAGTCGCCTCCTCCCCCACCCGCCTAATGCGACAGCTATGGGCGCAATGGCATTGTTCGGAGGTGCGTATTTCGCCAACCGTTGGGCATCGCTTTTTATACCTTTGGCAACCCTTTTTGTCAGCGATTTGATATTGAACAATGTCGTTTATGCGGCTTTCAACAACGGTCAATTCGTTTGGTTTTATGGCGGTGCAGCTTGGGTTTATGGCAGTTTTGCAGCAGCCATCGTTTTGTCATGGTTCTTATTGAAAAAAGTGGACGCTAAAAACGTCTTCGTGGCAAGTATTGCGGGTTCGATTTTGTTCTTCGCTGTCACCAATTTTGCTGCTTGGCAAAGTCCATTTATGCCTTATCCAAAGGACATTTCAGGTTTGGCGATGTCTTACACAGCAGCTTTGCCGTTTTTAGTCAATTCATTGGCAGGTGATTTGTTCTTCTGCGCAGTTCTGTTTGGCGGTTTCGAGTGGGCGCAACGTCGGTTTCCAACTTTGGCGAGAGCCTAATACCTCTTTATACTGAGGGGGTCAAAAAGCGTTATTATTCATGGTTTAGTTCTATTAAAACCAGAGTAATAACGCTTTTTTTATGCTATAACTGCAATTTACAAAAGCATATTCCCTGAAAATCGATAATAAACAAATTAAAACTTGTTTATATTGATAAAATTTATTGTTATCTACGATAAAAAATGCCACTTAATGCTTGTTGAAACCAATATCTAAAACGATATTTGTTTTCAATAGAACAACAACCACTAAAAACATTTAACACTTATTAAATATGACAACAAACACGGGACTTCACTCTCAGTATTTTACTTCCAATAAAAACAGTGCTTTCATTTAAATTATACTTTTGTCCATAACATTTTTTGAGTAGATGTTATCTGCGAAAAGGTTCTTTCTATACTCAAAACTCATTTATCACAGCCGAATTTTATTGTTACGGAATATGCTTCGCCATATTGCCGCAAATTATTGGTGTGTCTAATTTTGTCTATTAGCCAAGCCATACTTGATGTAATTGAATGACTTATAGCCCCGTTCAAGCATAACAACCTGTTTTTTGCATGGCTTTTGTTTAGTCTATAAAACAACCGTTTCCTATTGTATTTTAAAACAAACCTATTTTATAAACCTTTTTTAAACTTTTAATTTTAATCTATGAAATCGCACAAAATGTTTAAACCCGCTCTCCTTTTATGCTTTGCGGCTCTTTCTTTTACCAATTGTAGCAAAGACAATGCTAACACAGTAACAGTACCCTCAGCATCAGCCTCTTCCACGAATGTGACCGAATCTGTCAACGAACCCACTGGATATGTTTTGATGGGTACCAGGGTAAACAGTAAATTGAATCAAATTCGCCAAAAAAACACAGAATTAGGGGCTATTGAAACAGGTTATATCGCTAAAATCAACCAAATGTACGTGTCAAGTACAAATCCAAGTTTTACGAGTACTATGGAATTATTAGGTGTGACAGTAGGGATAGATTTTAAAATTACCAGCTCTGACCCACCACCACGTAGTCAGTTTGGAAATATCCCTGTTCTTAGACCAGTAACTGGTAACAACCCATTGTCCCAGTTACAATGGAATATGACCGCAATTTCTGCGCCCCAAGCTTGGGCAGCGGGATATAAAGGTAGAGGTGTTAGAGTCGCCGTGTTAGATGCTGGTATGTATTTAGATCATCCAGACCTTAAAGCCAATATCAACAGAAGTTTATGCCGTAATTTCGTAACCATTCCTGGCGAAAACAACCCTTTAGATGCCTCATTTACACGTGCTCCAGATTTTAGCCATGCGACACATGTTGCGGGTATCATAGCTGCCGCAGATAATGGCATTGGTGTCATAGGCGTTGCCCCTGAAGCCGAAATTATAGCAGTCAAAGTATTACCTGATTATGGCGATGGTGATGTGTCTTCAGTCATTCAAGGCATCATTTATGCCGCTGATAATGGTGCTAAAGTGATTAATATGAGCTTAGGAATTGCTGTTCTAAAAGGTTCTGGTCAAGATCAAGCCTATCATCAAGGGGTGATCAGTACAATGTATGGTTTTAATGATGCCATTCAATATGCCAATAGTAAAGGTGTCACTGTGATATGTGGGGCGGGTAATGATGCCATAGATTTTGACCACACTGGATCGGTGGAGTTTTTCCCCGCTGCTTCACCTTTCAGTTTGAGTATCTCTGCCACTACTCCTGAAAGTTGGTACGATAAGATGATACAAGGCACGTCTGTAAACTTAGATATTCCAGCATCATATACCAATTTTGGCTCTTCTCGTATTGATTTTGCCGCACCAGGAGGCGATTATCAGTCTCCTGGTAATAATTGGTTCTATGACATGGTTTACAGCACCGCTTATCCAACGGGTTACGAATATTCTTTGGGAACAAGTATGGCAACGCCTCACGTTTCAGGTATTGCGGCATTGATTATCGGCAAAAATGGCGGTAGTATGGACCCTGCTAAAGTAAAAATGGCTCTCAAAAAGTCTGCTGATGACTTAGGGAAACCAGGAAATGACCCCTATTTCGGAGATGGACGTGTCAACGCTTTTAAAGCTATTCAGTAAGATATTCATTTGTGAATAAGAAAAAGGTTGCCTCAAAAGGGCAGCCTTTTTCTTTATGAAGATACCAAAACAACGAAAGTCACCCCCTCAGTAAAAGAGTTGGTTTTTTTCATTTAAACGTGTATTTTTGTAAAAAAATCATAAAACATGGTCGCAACAGCAATTTCAAAGCAAGAAAAAGGCATGACAGAGGACGAATTTTTCAACTTCTGCCAATCCATCGAAATGCGCGACAAACGCATTGAACGTACTAAAACTGGGAAAATCATCATCATGGAACCAACAGGAAGCGAAACAGGTAATTTTAATTTTGAAATCGGTGGGGAAGTACACCATTGGAATAAAGAAAATCGGAGTGGTCGTGCATTCGATTCATCAACAGGCTTCACATTGCCCAACACAGCCGTCAAATCACCCGATGTTTCGTGGATTGCCCGCGAGCGTTGGGAGGCTTTGCCAAAAGCTTTAAGAAAAAAATTTGCACCCATTACCCCCGATTTCATCATCGAAATTCGCTCTGATACCGACAATTTGACCGTTTGCAAAGAAAAAATGGACGAATACATGGAAAATGGTTGCCGCTTGGCTTGGCTCATTGACCGTCTTGAAGAACGTGTTTACATCTATCGGGCCGACGGTAGCCATGACATCATCACTTCTTTTGAAGAAACACTTTCGGGCGAAAACGTATTGGTTGGCTTCACATTGCGGATTGCCGATTTAGATTGGGAATGATTTTTTTATGAAAATACTGAGGGGGTCTCTTATATTTGTCAAAAATATAAGTCCGCACAAATGTTAAAACGATATCTACTACTCATTTCCATCTTGATTTTTTGCCGTTTCACTGACGAAGACCGCTCGTTCATTGAGCAACAATACAACACGCTCACCCCTTCCCTACGCACCGAGCCACTCAAAATGCTGCCTTTGCTTGAATTATTGATAAAAAAAGCTGAAAAAACGCTTGATAGTCGTGACACACTGCTCGCTAATATCCAATTCAGCCTTGCAAAAATCTATTGCGACCGCAACATCAACCTCGCCGAAGGCATCCGTTTATACCAAAAAGCATTGGATATAAGGCGTGAAAAACTGCCTTTTGGCAATCCTAAAATCGGCATAACGGCAGGCAACCTCGCCCTCGCTTCCCGCCAAATCGGTCTATTTGAACAAGCCCGTTCTTATGCTCAATTAGCGATTGAAGCCAAACAAGCGGCTACTAAAATTGATACGTCATCACTTTTAAAATCCTATAATGAATTGGCTGTCAATAACAATATGTTAGGCAGTTATGCCGACGCATTAGCGACTGCCGACAAGGTTTTGGAGCTTGCTACTGCTATAAAAGACTCCCTTTTCATAGCAAATAGCCGTATTACCGCAGGTTCTGCGCAATATTCAACCCAAAAATATCAAGAAGCTGCAAAAGAATACCAAACCGCTTTGAGCCTTTACACCGTTCTTTTAAAGAATAACCAAACAACAACGACACAGCTTTTTCCAGTTCAAAAAGAGCGTGCCGCAGCTTTGAATAACCTCGGTGTAACATTTAGGCAACTCAATAAATACAATGAATCGCTGACCTTTTTGAACCAATCACTCGATGCTTATCAATCACTCTTAACGGCATCAAAAGACTCAACACTAACTGTTTTTATTGGAAACATCTTGTTTGAACGTGCTCAAACGCAGGACGCAAAAGGAGAAAAAGCGGCAGCAATCACAGATTTTGAAGCTGCTATCACCACTTTTGGACATTCAAACAGCCCTTTTGCCGTTGAATGTTTTACAGCTTATGGCAATTTTTTAAAGAAAAAGGGGTCGGTAGAAACGGCTTTGAAAACCTATAATCAAGGTATAACGGCTGCTTTTCCAAATTTTTCAGCACCTGATGCTACTCAGAACCCAACCTTAAACGGTATCGCATTCCCTGAATTACTTGATCTTTTTACAGCAAAAGCCTTCATTTTGAAGGGAAAAGGCGACTTAAATGCTGCTTTCGCTACTTTTCAGAAATGCGATACGATCATTCAAACCTTGTTAGAAAAATATCAAGCCGACCAATCGAAATATTTTTTATCAGAAAAGGCTTCGCCCATTTATGAAAATGCCATTGCCATAGCTGTTAGTTTTTTTGAAAAAAATAAGACCCCTCAGTATGCAGAAGCCGCTATCAATTTTGCAGAGAAAAATAAAGCCCTCGTCCTCCTCGAAAATCTAAAAGATACCCGTGCCAAAAGTTTTGGTGGGGTCCCTCAAAACCTGCTCGACGAAGAACGCAATGGACGTGCCGAAGTCGCCTACCTCGAAAAACAACTTTACGAAGCCGATACTGATTCATTGAAAGTCAAAACGCGGAGTCAACTTTTCAATGCACAAGAAAAACTAAACCGCTTCAATTCGCATCTTGAAGCCCAATTTCCTAAATATTTTGATTTAAAAATAGCCAAAACAGCCCCCCTCAGTATAAAAGGCATACAAAACGCGCTTGATGCCCAAACCCTTGCCGTTTCTTATTTTGTAGGCGATTCAACCCTTTTTGCGTTTGCTTTTTCAAAAACGGATTGTCAAATTTTTTCTCAAAAAAACGACTCTCAAACTTCAAAGAATTTTAAAGAATTAAGAAAGTCGTTAAGCAATGAAAAATTCATAAATGACTCGACACACCTTGCAGAACAGACTTTTTGCTCATTAAGTCATGCCTTTTTTAAAGATTTAATCGAAAAACCCATTGCTGCGCTCAATGTAAATGGTGATTTGACACGCCTGCGCATCGTTCCCGATGGTTACTTAGGCTATTTGCCTTTTGAACTGCTTTTGACAAAACCCACGGCAAAATGGAAAAGACAAAACGTGCCGTATTTGCTTCAAAACTATGCGGTTAGTTATGCTTATTCGTTGCGTTTACTCAATGATAGGGAGGGGTCAACTTCTGCTCAAAATTTTGGCGGCTTTGGTATTGAATACGATGACGAAACGATAAAAAGCCTTTCAAATGCCGATTCTACAACACAAAATGACCAAAACAGCACCCGTTCAGATGTTTTAAGCCGTTTGGCTTTTGCTGATGATGAAGTAAAAAACATACAGTCTTTGCTTGGTGGTGGTCAAATTTGGCTGAATGGCGGAGCGACAAAATTGGCTTTTATGAAGAATGCCCCAAATTGTGGCATCTTACATTTAGCCATGCACGGTGCAATTGATGAGAAAAACCCACTAAATTCAGGGCTTATTTTTTCAAAATCAGATTCCTCCAAAGACCATTTTCTAAGCGGATATGATTTGTTTGCGATGCAATTCAAAACAGGTTTAGCCGTCCTTTCTGCCTGCAACACAGGTAATGGTGAACTCCGCCGTAGCGAAGGTGTGATGAGTTTGGCGCGAGCCTTTGCGTATGCGGGCTGTCCGTCAACAGTCATGAGTTTGTGGTCAATACCCGACGAAAGCACCTCAAAAGTGATGTTGGCATTTTATAAAAACTTAAAAAATGGCGAGCCAAAAGACATCGCTTTGCAAAAAGCAAAACTCGAATATCTCGCAAATTGCCCCCCTCAGTATTCTATCCCAAATGAATGGGGTGCAACGGTGGTGATTGGCAATATATCGCCGATTGATTTTAGGGCTTGGTGGGAAAAGCCATGGTTTTTAATGCTCTCCGTTTCTCTTTTAGTAACCGTTATTCTCTTGTTTTTGAAGAAAACGCGATGAAATGGTGCTGTTCCAAAAAAAAAGACGTACTGAATCAGTACGTCTTTTTTTTTTATCAAAACTTAATTTTAGTTTTCTTGGCCGCCATTTTTCTCAAATTTATCTATGACTGATTGAACAAACTCAATTGAGTAATCTTCCAAGAAATCTGCAATCTCAATTGCAGACCACCCTTTTTTGCGAAAAATATTAAGAACTATACGTTCTCTTTCTTCTTGACGTGCTTCTTGGCGACCTTCTTGACGACCTTCTTGACGACCTTCTTGAAGTGCTTCTCGCCGAAGTTCTTTTTTGAATCTTTGTAAAAAGCTTTCTGTTGCAACCATTGCTTTTGGATTTAATAATTTAAGTTTACTTCTTTGTTCCTCATATTCGGTATGCGTAATGCCACCGTCTGTTTGTGTTGACAAATATAAATCAAATGCATTAATAAACCAAGAAATGTCATCATTTTCTTCGCCCAGATAGCCCCCAAACAAAAGTTCAACGAAATGACTTATGAGAAATTCTTTGTCTCTTGCATATTTGAATCCCAAAAATATTTTTTCCAGAAACCGAACATTAAATGCACGAATCGTTTCATCTGAATAAGTCTGGATATTGTCCAATATGAAATCAAAACAAGGCAAAAAACGCATAAAATCGGGGTCTATTTCGTCAAAATAGGTCTCAAAAGGCTCTACAAATGCCCAACCATCTAAGCCATGATAAACCATAATCGGCACAACTTGAACGAGTGGAATATTCGGATTTACATGGTCTTGCTTTAAATAAGCGCTAAATTGGTAAGCCCCCATTTGCAAGTGCGGGCGTTTGGGTTTGTAACTTTTATGCTCAAAAAGAAACGAAAGCATAACCATTCTACCTGTTTTGAGGCGACAACGCCAAACCAAATCGGAAGTCGTTTCTTCCATATCTTTCGACATATAGGAGTTGTTATCGAGCTCCAAAGTTGTTAAATCCAATTTTTCGCCATATCTTTTTGGAAAAACCTCTGTCAAATAGCCCACAATGACGGGTCTCATACTGAAACTGGTTTTGAACCACTTGTCATGCGGGTTATTCAACGATTTTGACTTGGTCGGTTTCCCCTTTCTTTGTCTTTTTGCCATCGAGGGAGGTGCTTGTTTTGTTATCAAATAGTGATGTTTAATTTATATAACAACCTCTATTTTGATAAACAAAAAGGCTATCATGGCTCAAACTTAACCACTTTCCGCACAATAACCTCATTTCCAACCTTAATTTGAACGAAATACAACCCATTTTCACCCTTTATCCTGAGGGGGTATTCATTCAGCCCAACTACACTGTTAAGTGTTTGAGTTGACAGGACTTGCCCTATTGTATTCAAAACGGAAAGATTGACGGTTGCGTTTTTTGTCAAATAAAAATTCACCAAAACATCTTCTGATGTTGGATTTGGAAAAACGACAACGCTGTTGAGGTTTTCAAACACCCCCTCAGTATTGACCAAACCACTGCACGGATAGGTGACAGTTGCCAACAAATTAGCTGCATTGACACCGTTCAAAATGCCTGAACGCCTTGCTTTTGTCAACAAAAAGGCTCGATAACTCGAACCCATCAATATCGCACATTTTTCTTTTTGCCAATTTGAACCCGTCAAACGACTCGCCAACAAGGCAGCAATTGCCGAAGTTTGCGGTGCAGCAAACGACGTACCGCTGTGCCGGGCCCACTGATTGTTGAGCCATGTCGAAACGATGTCTTTACCAATCGTAAAAACGTCAACGTTGCGTTTACCGAAGTTTGAAAACCAAGCAACACTGTCCGTACAAGCCGTTGCACCCGTAACTATCATGTTTTCACATTGGAATGAAGGCGAACCGTACCAATCTATGTCCACATTTTTAGATTTATTGCCTGCGGCAACACTGACGAGCAACCCATAATTTTGCGCTGTGTTAATCGCCGATGCAAGCGGTTGCATTGTATCCATCAAAATATCGCTGCTGATAAAGCTACAATTCACCACTTCCACTTTCTGTTTCATTGCCCAATCGAGGGCGCGAATGAAGTTGTATTCGTAACCCCTATTTTTTGAATCTAATACCTTCAAGATGTAAAACTTGATGGTATCGCCGCCATTGCGCTTCAAAATATGCCGAACGACCCCTGCGACAAACGTTCCATGCCCTGTGCTGTCCTTCGGAACGCCTTGATTATTGACAAAATCATAGCCGATTTGGTCATCTATATAGCCATTTCCATCGTTGTCAAGACCATCTATTGGTTCACCTGTTCGGTAAGCAACAAAGGCTTTGAGCGAGTCGTGGCGAATCACAATCGACGTTGCGGAAGCCGCACTTTCTATATCAATACCCGAATCCATGATTGCCATACGCACCGCTCGTCTGCCCGAAGCGCACGTCACGATACTATCCGTTATAGCCGTCGGACAACTGCTGCTGCCAAAAATCGGAACGGGTTCAAAACGTTGCGAAGAATCTCTTTCAGGAATAATATAGACCTCGTTGAGCGAAACGCCTTCCGATTGACCACTGTTACAGATGACACCCACCGCTTCCGAACCGCCGCCGCCGCTTGTAATTGGTGACGAAATAACCGTTCCACCGCCCAATTTTGGTATCGTTATCGTCGAGCCAACGGTAGCAGAACAACGCCACAATAAGGCTCGTGACGGAAAAGTTGAGTCCAACTGTACCGCATTCAAAGCGGTTTTAATGCTCGTAATATTTGCCCACGTCGCACTCGGTTTAAAAATGACAACGACTTGAAAATTAATCGTTTGTGTTTTGGCGAAGCCTAAAACAAAGAAAAAGGATAGAAAAAGGATTGCTTTTTTCATATTATTTCGGTTTTCGACACGAATTAACACGAAAAATAATTCGTGTTAATTCGTGAAATTCGTGTCTTAGAATAATGTATTAAACTTGATAAACGCACCATTGCGAATGAACATCCGGCGACCTAAATTATTTTCATCGCCACCTACTTTGACTAAAACATTGTGGTCATAAAACCAATCGGATTTTAAATTGATGCTGATGTTTTTAAAAACCACCAAATCTATTGAATTATACCACTCAAAAGCAATGTTTTGAGGGTTTTTCAAATAATTGGAGTACAAATCTACGACACTCATCACGATTAGTTTGTCTTTAAAAAACTTCTTTGTCATTTCGCCGCGTAGTTCTGCGCCAAATTGAAGGTCTGTATTTTGAAACTGTCCATCACCACTGTTCGGATTTCCGAGCAAACCGACCCCCTCAGTATTGTCGCCTGTTTGAGCAGCCAAAAAGTCATTGGCAACAATATTGGCTTTTGAGGAAATGACCGAAAAAAGGACTTTAACATGGCTGTTCGGACGGTACAAAAGACCAGGTAGTAGTTTCACTGTGGCGGGGGAAAACGGCTCAGAAGTCAACGGATATGTGCCGCCATAACTGTCCAAATAGCCGTTACCATAGGTAAAAAAACATTGTGTGCGTAGGTCAACCATGCCCGCGAGATAGATTTTACCAATCAGTTTGCGTCCAAGTAAGGAATTGACTTGAAAAACATCGGCTGTTTTGGTGAACGGTTGCGACCTATCCCCTACTCTTTGAGCTGCCAATTGAATGTTAAATCGGTTGTCCCAAATCACTTTTTTACCCGTATAATTGGCAAAAAAGTTCAGTAAACCGCCAAAAGCCACGTTGTTTTGCCCTTCATTCGGGCGTGGGTTGATGAGCGACAGGCTCGAAAAATCTAAGCCAACACCCACACCGACTTCCAAACCGAGCGTTGAATCTGCACGGATATTGTCAAAAACGGCTTGTGTTTCAGCGATTCTTTGAGCTTGGATTTGCCCTAAAAACAAAAATATACTGAGGGGTATCAAAAGTCTTGTGGTGAAGTGTTGCGCTTTCATTTTTCATAAATTTTAAAAGTTCATGTATTGGATTTTAATTTCTAAAACATTGATTATCATATTTTTAGATTAAGATTTACTAAATTTTAAAAATGTAGTAATTCTCGATTTCTAACAAAAGGTGACTGTTAGCTGACACGAATTTCTCGAATTACACGAATTGTTTTTTATCAATTTTGCTGTCAAATAATTTAATAGAAAGTAAAAATCAATTCTTATTTAGTGTAATTTGAGAAATTCGTGTCCAACCTAAAAAAGAGATAAAAAAATCGGTCGCAGCATCAATGAACCACGACCGACACTTAGGGGGATTAGAGGTTTTTGACCTCTATTGTTGTTTTATTTTAAAACACGATTGTAAGGGTTGAACCGTTGTCTTGAACGTTGTAAATGCCTTTTCTGATGACCAAAGGTTGGTATTGCCGTCTGCCTGTTGCTTGTCCTGAAGCGTGATCTCTTGGCGAAACGATGTTTTCAGCCACTTCATAATCTTCTTCGACCGTAAACTTGCCGTTTGCAAAGTGTTTAGCCAATGCTTCCCGTGTCATCGAGTTTTTATTGATGGTCAAAATGAGTTTACCATCTTTCGTTTCGGCAACGCCTGTGCTGCTGTTATCGCTTGGTTTTGACATCAATTCGGCAGAAATAACGATGCTGCATATGCCCGTACCAGAACAGCCTTGGCTTCTGCGACCAAAATTGATGGTGATGGTTATTTTGAATTTATTCGCCGACATGGTAGGCGAAGTGTGGAGGTAAGTGTTCGCATTTACATTGTTGTTTGCGAAAATAGCGATGAAAGCGAGGGCGACGATGATGATTGAATTTTTCATTTTTAAAATTGTTTTAAAGTTCAAGAAAATGTGATAATTAAAAGTTGTGATTAAAATTCGTGTGATAATTTGTTGTTCGGAACTGTCTTACTTTCTGTTGTTGTCTATATAATCTCAAAAGTTTTTCTGCGTGACATTTATTTTGAAAAATAATTTTTGGGGTTCGGTTTTGATGCGTTTTCAAGGCTGTTTTGTGGTTGTTTTGGGTATAATCTGAAAAGAGTTTCGGCGTGACATTTTATGATTGGATTTTAGAAAAATAATTACCTTTGAAAAAACAAAGCTCAATTACTATGAATATTACAGTAAAACTTAATGAGAAAACCGATATTTTTTCTATAATTTCAGATATTTCGGATATGTGGTCGCATGATGCGAATACTATAACCGTACTTTTTGATTGTGTTTGTGACCAAATTATTGAAGGGGAGATATTTGTGATAATATCAAGTATTATCAATGAATTGCGGCAAATTGACAAACCGATTATAGTAGAATTTAAGGTTAATAAGCATTGTCTTTCAATGGAATATGCTAAAAGAATAGGTTTTTTCAAAAACCTGAAAACTGATTTTACTTTTATGATTCAGAACGATTATGCTGAGCGTCAGTATATAGAGATAACACATTTAGCACCCAGCATATATAATTTGAATGATGCCTTTCTTGATATATTTGATACGCATTTTGACCTTAATCCCGAAAGCCTAAATAGCTTAGTTTTTGTTTTTGATGAGTTAATTTGTAATACAACAAGACATTGTCAGTCAAAAAATGGGGGTTATTATTTTTGTCAAAAAAACGCTGATCGAAATTCCGTCGAAATTATCATTGTTGATTCTGGTATTGGTATCCACAAAAGCTTAAATCAGGCTTTCCCGCACTATAATGAGTTGACTTGTTTGGAAGAATGTATTAAATTTGGCGTAACTTGCGGTGACGGACGAGGACATGGGTTATTTTTTATTTCAGAATTATTGAAAAGAAATAAAGGAGAATTTATTGCAATATCGGGTAGTACTCATTTATCAATCAAAAATGGGGAACAAAAAACGGGAAATAACGCTTATTGGCAAGGAACAATAATAAAATGTGTTTTTACGCACAATAATGCTTTACCAATAGAACAATTATTAGAAGAACAAAATTATTCAAGATAAAATGGACAGTTCAATTCATATTCAACTATCAAAATACGGTCAAAACTTGGGCTCACGTATGTTAGGCAAACAAGTTTTAGGGGACATTAATGAGCAAATCGGTGCTTATTCAAAAATTATTTTGGATTTTGAAGGGGTTCGATTTATGTCGTTGTCATTTGCTACGGAACTAATAGACGCACTTCAAAATCATTTCAAGGAGGGCGATATTATTTTTACAGCAACAAATAGTTTTGTAAAAAGCCAAATTAATTTTGTCTTAAAAACCAACAAGCAAGTAATAGCTGTATAATACTTCGCTTTTAGTTGCTCTTTACTGAGGGGTGAATCCACCCCGAAATAAGACTAAAACCACAAAGTCCACAATAGGTAAAATGCCTATTGTGGACTTTGTCATTAACTCTAAACACTTGATTATCAAAATTTTAACTTAAAAACCAATCTCTAAACAGGGACTTTTACTGCATTTTTTTCTGTCTGAAAACCCCAAGCGGTGATATTCCAAACGATTAAAATGGCTGCAAAAAACCATAGTTTCATAAAAACAGCGATGCCAATGTGCATACCAACGGTTGCTAAAAGCCAAAATCTTCTTGTTCTTTTTGGGAAAATAAATAAGGGGTAAAAAAATTCGAGGATGAGGACAGAAATGCCCAAGGCAGTCAATAAGTCTGGATAATTGGCTAAAAAAGTCACGTCAAACATCCGAAAATCGAGTGCCATAACCGAACGCCAAATCGCTTCACCATTCCACCAAGTTGTGCCGAGAGATTTTGAAAAACCTGCAAAAAGATAGACAAAACACAAGTGAATCTGCAAAACGTGTGTGTAAATCTTGAAAACAGGCACTTGCCGACGAAATATTCGGCTGTCAATTGACAAGGTATTGCTGACGGGAAAAAGTAAGCAGTAAAACAGTGAATTGGCAATAAACCAATCGCCACCATAATTGTAAGCGATACCTGAACCTAAAAACAAGAGTTGCAAAAACAAACCTGCTGCCGCTGCAAAACGGGTCAAAAAGCCGAAAAGTAAGCAGACCAAAATGCCGATGTATGTCCAATAAACGCCGTTTAAAAAGACGACTTCTTGTGCGTCAGGGATGCCTAACCAGTGCATCAAGTAGCTCAAACGCAATTGGTAATCGGGCAGTGAAATATCAATCAAATCGCCTTGAATGTAGCCATATTTGCCGTATAAATCAAGCAAATCAGCTTTAAGCGATAGCATCAGAGCCAACGCAACCAATGCTGTACCGATTCGGAAAAAAGCCCAATGGTGTGCATTTGTTTCTTTGAAAAAAGCGGTGTCAAGGCGATTGATATAACCGTTAAGGTCTATATTTTTCAAATTCATAGAGCGCGTGCTGCTCAAAAAATTGCTTGTTGCCATCTCTGAAAGATTTAGGTGGTGGAAGAATATAATATGCTGTGATAATGCGTAATTGATTGGTTTCCGGGAATTTCTCATAAGTCCGTGCTGCAACTGAGCGCATGACCAAATCCTTTAAAGTATCGTTTTTGATGTCTCTGATAAAGTTAGAAGCCGCTGTCAACCGATTGTAACCCTCTTGTGTATTGAAAGCCATTGTATTGACGGCTTGACCACCGTTTGCATCGGTGCGCTCAACGACAATTTGGTACGGAAAAGGCGGGTCGGGCGAAAAAAACGAGTAACCCGTAATGCCCGTATAAGTATCGTAAACGCCAATCACCGTTTGCACAGATTGTGGGATACTTTGCGACACTTTATCAGCCGCATCTAAGAGCTTGACGGAACGAGCAGGCAAGCCATTTTTAGCTGCCTCGAAAGCGTTTAAAGCGATGATATTGGTCAAAAAAATGCTTGTCAGATGAAAAGCGCAGCCCAAAAGCACTGCCAAACGCAGCAGTTTAGTTCGATTTTTCATTGCCGTTTATTTAATTATTTGGAAAAATACAAGGGAAAAGAAGGTGTTGCAAATTGGGGTAGTAGGTTTCAATAAAGCACTTACATGATTGATTGTCAAATGATTATAAGTGTTGTTTGTGCCTTATTCCCTACTACCCACTGATTTTTGCTTACGAAGTCGTTAGACTTATTGCCCGATTAAGTTATTGAGCATAACGTGTCATGATAGCATTAACTTTGCTCTGCACGTCTCTGCTGACAGCGACAGCTGGGCTGTGTACGACAAGTGTCTCGCTGATAACGTTTTTCCACATTTTGGTATGGAAGATGACCGTACCTTTACGTGCTGCCGCTTCGCTCGTTGTCTTGTTCGTCATGGCGACATTGAGCAGACTGGCTTGTCCGTAACTTGCGGCTTGTCTGCCGTCGTTCACTTCAAGTAATTTGAAAGAGGCTTGATACGGTTTGAGTAAATTCAACAAAGCTGTTTTGTCATCTGATGTCATTTGGACACCGTCGAGAACCCACGAGCCGTCTGATTTTTGAGTCGCTTTTTGTGCGAAAGTTGCATTTGCAGCTAAGAGAAACAGGGCGAAAAAAAGAATCTTTTTCATTTTAATTTGTTTTAAAAAGTTCAAGAAATTGTGATTAAAAAAAAATTGTGATTAAAACTACTTTATACTGAGGGGGTCATTTTTGATTATAATTTGTTGTTCGGAACTGTCGTCGTTTGTATAATCTAAAAGGTGTTATTGCGTGACATTTTTTTTAAAATAAATTTTTGGGGTTGGTTTTCATTGGTTCTTTTATTTCGGGTTTTTGTGTCTGTCATGGGTATAATCTAAAAGTGATTGCCGCGTGACATTTTTTTTTGAAATAAATTTTTTCGATTTTTGAGATGCCCTCTTTTGGTGCTTCGATTGTATAATCTAAGAAGTGCCGTTGCGTGACATTTTACAATGCTTTTTTTTCACTTATTTTTTTATCTTTGTTTTAAAATATTGATTTTCAATAAATTAGA
>JANLQI010000314.1:0-13327 GCA_031367705.1 Saprospiraceae bacterium
TCTTAAACAGAAGAAAGATAAGTATTATAATTTAATGCAAAAAAAAAATAATAAGTTTCAAATTAATGTATACTATAAATAACAAAAATAATTGAAATTAGTCTAATAATTTCATATAAATTTGTAATTCATGCAACCCCCTCAGTATAAACTCTGTCAATTAAGACATATTACTCATCGGGACATAAAATACGATTAATCATAGTGGATCAACATTATAGCATAGTTGAAGCGTGTAAACGTGGTGACCGCAAGGCACAATTTGAATTGTATCGACTTTATTCAAAGGCGATGTACAATATCTGTTGGCGCATGCTTGGAACGGTAGAAAATGCAGAAGATGTTCTGCAAAATTCATTTATTGATATTTATTCCAAACTCGATTCCTTTCGTTTTGAGTCGTCTATTGGGGCATGGATAAAGCGGATTGTCATCAATAATTGTATCAATTTTTTGAAAAAACGACGATTGACGTTTACTGAATTGACAGAAAACAATGCTTTTATTCCGACAGATGGAGACTCGGATATTTCCTCTGGCTCGTTGCTTTCTTTGTCTGATAGTCATTTAGATGTTGCAAAAATTCAAAATGCGATACAAAAATTGCCCGATGGCTATCGTGTCGTCTTTACTTTATACGCAATGGAAGGTTATGACCATGAGGAAATTGGTTCAATTCTGGGCGTAGCGGAGGCAACTTCAAAATCGCAATACAGCCGTGCAAAAGCGAAATTGAGAGATATTTTACAGTCGCCACGACATGTGCGTATTGGGTAGCAAAGAGTCTTTTTTGTCATTTTGAGCGCAGCGAAAAAATCTGTATTTCAAAAAAGAACTGCATAGTTTTATTACATTTAGATTCTTTCACTTCGTTCAGAATGACAAAAAAATGCAGCCCACTTAATAGTTATTGATTTTTGTTATTGATTGACAATCAATACGTTATAAATTAAATTAGTATGAAAAATTTAGAAAAATACATCACGGATAACAGACAGGCTTTTGATACCGAAATGCCCAACCTCCGCATTTGGGCAGCGATAGAGAAGAAATTAGCACCTGAACTCGATATAGAAGCCTTTATTGAAAACAACAAAACAGACTTTGATACCGAAATTCCCAATCTCAAAATTTGGGCGCAAATAGACAAAACCATCAATCGTCCTGCTGAAAGACGGCATATACTGAGGGGGTGGTTTTTGCGTTCTGCGGCGGCTGTTGCTTTGTTGATTGTCGGTGCGACGGCAGGTGTTTTTATGATAGAAAAACGGGCTGATACGCTTGTTGAAAAACAGATAGAACAAGTCGCTCCTGATTTTCAAAAAACGGAAAAATATTATAACCAACAAGTTCAAGCTAAATTGACAGAATTGGCGAGTTATCAAAATACTGACCCCTCAGTATTGTCTGATTTGAAACAGATTGATATGGTACAGGAGGAGTTAAAAGCCGAATTGAATAATGCACCTGCTTCTACGCGTCAGGAAATTGTACGTCGAGTCATTGATAATTATAAAATAAAAATTGGTATTTTGGAACGTGTTTTAGAACACGTCGGGGAAAACCCTCAAGAAAACTTAAACAACAAACAAAAAATAAAGCAGCAAAATGACAGCATTTAAGATAAAAAAGGCACTTTTCTTAGCGTTTATTGTTGTCGCATCTTGCCTTGCGACAAAGGCTAACCCTATTGACCCTGACCCAGGTGATTGTATAGAAAAGGATTCTGCCAAGTGTGGATATCAGGATTTTACAAAATATTACAATAAAACATTCTCTGTAAATAAAAGCACAACAGTTGTTTTGTCCAACAAATACGGCTCAATAGACGTGCATACAGGGACGAGTTCGCAGGTCATTGTTAAGGTAAAAGTGACAGTAACATCGAATACGCAATCCCAAGCAGATAGGATTTTTGAACGGGTCAATATTGCTTTTATCGAAGGGCCTGAATTTGTAAAAACCGAGACAATGATTGAAAACCAAGCAAAAAGTACCCTTGTTTGGGCAAGTAGCGAGCCTCAAAGCTGTGATTTTCGGATTGATTATGATGTGACGATGCCCGCAGGAAATCGCCTTGATATATCCAATCGGCATGGCAATTCAACGATTGCGGCCTTGACAACTTCGGTAAAAATTGACCAAAAATACGGAGATTTTCGTCTCGATGGTGCATCGTCTGCAACGGTTGTTTTGGCTTATGGCGGTGGACAATTGTGTAGTTTAAACATCTTAAATGGGAGTGTCAGTTATGGTAAATTGACTTCTCCGAGCATCAAAAACGGGCGTATAAAATCTATTTATTCACAATTTCGTTTCGACCAAATAGGTTCATTGGAAGCTCAATCGGCTTATGATACCTATGATATCAATGACATAGAAAATTTAAAAATAAATTGTAAGTATGGTGAAATCAATGCTTTAAATGTTGAAAATTTAAGTGCGGAGGGAAATTATACAAGTTTTAAAATTCAGAAATTGACAAATAATGCGGACATCGAAAGCCTTTATGGAACGATTCGAGTCGGTAGTGTTAAGAACAATTTTGGCAATATCAATATCACGGGAACAAATACAAATTGTGTCTTAGTAATTGACCCAATTATCAGTTATTTATTGGATATGAATGGCTCTTACACCAATATGAATCAACCTACTTCGTTGCGTACGACGATTGATAATAGAGAACCTGCTCGTCGTGAAATTATGGGTCGGGTAGGTAGTGATTCTAATACAAAAAGTACAATCAGAGTCCGTATGACTTATGGTGAGTTTAAGATAAAATGATTGTTGTATTGTTGACTTAACAATACAACCATTCTTTAATACAACAATACAATTTCACTTCATTTTAGCAATTTCTTCTTTTATTTTAGCGATACGATTTTCAGAGCTTGGATGACTGCTTGCAAATTCATTTTGTTTTTGACCGCCAGATGCTTCATGTAGAATTTCCATGACGCGTATCATATGTTCTGGTTGATAACCAGCCTCATACATATAATGAATACCGTACTTGTCACTTTCCAATTCGTCGTCACGACCAAATTTCATATTAATCATTGACCCTACATATTGAGCAATTTGGGCTGTACCCATGCCTCCGTCACTTGTACCAACTGCAACACCTTGTATTATGCCTTGTAACAGCCCTTGTTTCGACATGTGTTCTGCAGAGTGTCGGTTGATAACGTGACCAATTTCATGCCCCAACACACCCGCTATTTGATGCTCATTTTCCAAGCGTTTGAGCAAACCGACGGTTATGAAAATTTGTCCGCCTGGCAAAGCAAAAGCATTGACGGTTTCAGGGTCAGCGAGGACATGAAAATCGAATTGATAAGGAGATTGGGATGCCTGTGTCGAGTGAACGAGTTTATAACCAATCGCTTTGATGGCATTTTGCACTTTTGGGTCGCCATATTCACCGCCAAATTCGGCTGCCATTTGGGGTGCAGATTGCAAACCCATAGCAATTTCCTGCTCTGGAGACAGGGAAACACGCTGTTTTTCGCCCGTTACAGGATTGATAGAGGATGTTAAAAAGTATTTAATAATTGAAAAACCAATGATACCGAGCATCAAAAGTAAGCGGATATTTATGCCTGAACGCTGTTGCATGTGCTTTAAGTTTTGAGTGTGAAAATTGAGCGTTTTACTGATGGGGAGGAAATATTGTTTTGAAAAGTCATTGATTTGCAATGATTTACAAATTCATCATTCATCATTTATAATTCATCATTCCTTAATTTGTTTTAGGTGAAATAAACCTTGACCAACCCCACCGAATGATGAGAAATAGGACGACAAATAACAAAATGACTTGCCAAAAAGGTAAATAGGTCATAACATATATATGTGTACGATCTAAAAACCACATGAAAGCAAAAGTGGCGATAATCATCATGACCAAACCTGACAGTTTGCCAAAGCCCGGAATGGCATCAAAAGAGGCATTTTGGCGAATAATGAGCATCGTAGCAACCATCGAAAAAGCAGGTAGTACTTGGCTCAAAATATCGGTTTCCATAATACTTCGGCGGTCGAACAAAAACTGATAAATGCTGAGTGAAAAAGCGAAAATGCCTGGAATACAGACCAAATAAATCAAAATGGCATACAGAAATGACCACGGCGGCATATTGCCTTCACCTTTACCCATGAAGTTGGCTAACAAAGCGGTCAACGGTATCATGGTGAAAAAAATCAGAATATAAGACGGATTTTCGCCTAAAAGTGTAAAGAAATCTTGTAGCGTCATGTTTAGCAAGTCTATTTTATGGTGAATACTGAGGGGGGGCTTGCGCTCCGTTTTGTTTGAAAATTGTCCAAAGTTAAAACGATATGGGATTTTTTTGGTGTCTGGGGGAAATATTTTTATAGTTTATGGATTGAGATTGGTAGAGTTCATAACGGTGAGAAGGATTTTAAAATAAAAAAAGCCTTGATAATCAATTGATTATCAAGGCTTTTTTTATTTTTCAGTAGGGGCGACAGGATTCGAACCTGCGACCCCTTGGTCCCAAACCAAGTGCGCTACCAACTGCGCTACGCCCCTAAAAAACAGTTATTGGTTATTCGGATATTCGAATAGAATTGAACAACCTTAAACGATTAACGACTAACCAATAACGAACCTGCGGAGAGAGAGGGATTCGAACCCTCGGTACAGTTACCCGTACGTCAGTTTAGCAAACTGGTGGTTTAAGCCGCTCACCCATCCCTCCGTTTGGGTTAAAAACTGCCCTTTCTTCCAAAGGCGGTGCAAATATAGATGCATATTTCATACCGTCAAACTATTTTTTCAAAAAGATTGGTTTTATTTTTAAAATTTATCCGTAATGGATGTTTTATAGATATAGAATTTAACATTATAGTTGTTCTATTGTTTTGAAAATCAAAGAGTTACGAGATAGGAGAGTGGTAAGCCTAAGTGATTTATTTATTTTTTGCAATTCAAATATAAATGCCCCTACCTTGAATGGTAAAGGGACTCAAGCGATTCGCTCAAATTGGTTTTTAACCCCCCTCAGTATTTTGGCTTTGTGAAACAAGATTGATCGAGCGGTTTCAATACATTTTAAAATATGTAATTGATAAGCATTTGATTTTTAAATATTAAAAAACTAAATGAGAAAGTAAATTATGAGAAACAGAAAGATAATAATTTACGTAATAGCATTGTCAAAATGTTAAAAAAAATGAATAAAAAAAAGTATATGCTACTTTTGCGTTTCTACTTTTCTTTTTCGCTCATAAATACCAACTATTTTAAATGGTCTAACGACTAAAACGATATTGCTAAAGCATGACAAAATTTCATTTTCAAACAGTTCTCTTTTTCTTTTTTTTCCTTACACCTTTTTTAACTACGGCACAAACAAATCGAGACTCGATTAAAGGGGTTATCAATCGCTATGCGCAAGTATCCGTTTTGGAGGCTTGTGATGCTCGATTGACGGTTTCTGATACCACGGGATTCCGTAAAGGCACGCGTTTTATTTTATGCCAAATGAACGGGGCAGCTATTAATTCATCGAATAATAGCAATTTTGGTAATATTGATGACCTACGTGAAGTGGGCAAATATGAAGTCAATATCGTTGACAGTGTCGCTGCCAATACGATTTTTTTGAAATTATACCTCAAAAATGAATACAATACAGGTGCAGCCATTCAAATTATTACGTATCCTTATTTTGCTGATGCGGTTGTAACAGATACCTTACGTGCCAAACCTTGGGACGGTAAGTCAGGCGGTATTATTGCTTTCGAAGCAGCTAATTTGGTATTAAACGCCCCTATTATTGCCTCTGAAACAGGTTTTAGAGGTGGCGCAGTAAAGGCTTACAACACCTGTGATGCGCTCGAATTTTATAATAGTTATTTCTATGATATTAATTCCACATCGAAGCAAAATGGTGCGCCCAAAGGTGAAGGTATAGCAGCAACCATTGCTGGTAAAGAGTGTGGTCGTGCGCCTCAAGCCAATGGCGGCGGCGGTGGTAACAATCACAAAGCAGGTGGCGGCGGCGGTGGACATCTTGTAGAAGGCGGTATTGGTGGTAAACAAAGCCATGTGAATGCTGTTCGGAATTGCATCGGAGATTATCCAGGCGGCGGCGGCAATTTTATTACTTCTACAACATCGGACAGAATCTTTTTTGGCGGTGGCGGCGGCGCAGGTCACAATCGTGAAAATAGTGATAGTCGTGGCGGTATAGGTGGCGGTATCATTTTTGTTTCAACCAATACTCTTAATGGTAATAATAATACAATTGCTGCTAATGGAGGAAACGCACCGTTCAGTTCAGGCGACGGCGGCGGCGGCGGCGGCGCAGGTGGTACCTTAATGCTTTTAGCAAAACAAATCCTCGGTACAGTTAAACTCGAAGCTAATGGTGGTTTGGGTAGCAATACCATCAGTATTCAGGAGTATGATTTTGGGCCAGGTGGTGGCGGTGCAGGTGGGCGTATCATGTTATCAACTGCTACGGGTATTACATCAACTTTGTTAGGTGGCACACCTGGGAAAAATGCCATTAGCCGTCAATCTCAAGGCGCAACAAAAGGGGCTGATGGGCTTATCCAAAATTTAACCAATTTCAAACTGCTTCAATCGACTGATACTGTCACGCGTAAGCTCGATATTGTACAGCAACCCATAGCGATTCAGATTTGCGAATACCAGAACACGACTTTTAAAGTCAAAGCAAGTGGTACAAATTTGCGTTATGAATGGCAAATCAACAAGGGAAATGGTTTTGTCGCAATTGTTCCCGATACCACTTTTATTGGCGTTGGCACACCGACTTTGATTATCAATAAACCACGTACAACATTGAATCCGTTTTTATTTCGTTGTGTCGTTTCAAGTGGCTGTACACAGGTGAACTCAGTCAACTCACAACCAGTGGGTATCAATATTTTGCCCGCGCCTGTGTCATTATTTACGCCAAATATTACATATAATACGGTTCAATTCATCAATACCTCCTCAAATGGCGCGTCTTTTATCTGGACTTTTGGCGATGGACGTACTGGCAGAAACCGCGATACGACCATCACGTATGCTTTGCAGGGCGACTATGATGTGACATTGCGTACCATAAATAATTGTGATACAGCAATTTATACCGTTCGCATCAGACTCAATACGCCGCCAAAAGCATCTTTTGAATCCACTACAACAAGCTACTGTACACCTGCGAATGTTAAATTTACGAATACAACTTCTAATAATACAGTGGGTTATAAATGGTCATTTCCAGGGGGTAGTCCCGCAACTTCGACAGAAATTAACCCCTCAGTATTATATACTACTGCAGGTATTTATGATGTGGTATTGATTGCAACAAATACAAACGGGAAGGATACGATGACTAAAACAGGTTATATACGTATCAATACGGCACCGACAGCCAGTTTTCGTAAAATGCTAAATGGCAATAATCCAATTGTTAATTTTGACAATTTGACCGTTGGGGCAACAACTTTTCTATGGAATTTTGGGGACGGCACAACGGCCACAACAGCCAGTCCGCAACATACTTATGCGACAGGTGGGACTTTTATTGTTAAATTAACAGCATCAAATAATTGTGGGACAACATCAAGCCAAGACACCATCATTCTTTTAAACCGTCCTTCGGCAACCATTTCAGCCAATCAAGTACAAGGCTGTACGCCTTTTGTTATTCAGTTTACAGGTCAAAATGCGTCGAATGTGGCAACTTGGGCATGGTCCTTTCCTGGAGGTACGCCTGCAACTTCCAATTTGCCCAATCCTCGAATCACATATAATACGATAGGCACATATCCTGTTTCGCTAAAAGTATCAAATTCAGCAGGTATTTACGAGACGACACAGCCAGATTACGTAAAAGTTCAGCTGTCACCCAAAGCAGATTTTGAATTTGCAATAACAGATACTATGGTCAAATTCGTGAATAAATCGACAAATGCAGATTCTTATGTTTGGGATTTTGGGGATTTTTCTCATTCTACAATGTCCACTCCACCGAGTAAAATATACGCTCGAAATGGCAATTATAACGTCGTATTGCAAGCAACAAATGCTTACTGTGGGGCAGCGATAACGCGTCAAGTCACTATTTTTGTCGTTGGTACAAAAGATTTAGGTGATAAAGATGGCATCTTAACAACTTCTCCAAATCCGACTGATGGTACACTCTATTTAAATTTTAAAGATGAATTAAAGACTGATTATCAATTAGTTGTATCAAATACAAATGGGCAAGTTTTGAAAAAAATAGCTTTGACACGTGAAACCATTCAAACCTTAGATTTGCAGGGATTAGCAAGCGGCGTTTATTTTTTACAATTTTCAAATGATAAACAACGGTTTGTAAAACGGGTCGTGAAAATGTAAAAAAACAGATATTTAAGCCTTTTATACTGAGGGGGGATTTGTAGAAAAAAAACGGCTTGTTGCGTCTGTAACAAGCCGTTTCTCTGTTTTTACAACCCTAACAATTGATTTTTTTTATTGATAATTAAAAATAAAATGTTTTTATTATTGAAAATAAATAGCAATTTTGTTTTGAAATTTAAAAATCAAACTTTACTTTTGTTTCATCATACAATATAAAGATAATGTTAGAAAAAGTGATTTACACCGTTGGACATTCGACGCATCCGATAGCGTATTTCGCTGAATTACTCGAAACGCACAACATCAATTGCGTCGTTGATGTCCGCAGCGTTGCCGCAAGCCGTTACAATCCGCAGTTCAACAAAGAACCGTTGATGAATTACCTTAGGAATCGTAATGTTTTGTATTTGCATTTCGAACGTGAATTTGGAGCAAGACAGAACGACCCCTCAGTATTTGACGACAATAACCGTGTGGATTTTGAAAAATTTCGTCAAACCCCTGCTTTTATTGAGGGGGTAAACAGATTAGAAAAAGGCATACAAAGTGGCTACCACATTGCTTTGATGTGTTCCGAAGCAGAACCTTTGGACTGTCACAGATTTTCCATGATTTCCGTAGGCTTAATTGACAAAGGTTTTACTGTTAAGCATATTTTGAAAGACAAATCACTGAAAGAAAACACCGAATTGGAAGCAGAACTATTGAAGAAATACGCTAAAAAACTACCGAAACCAACGATTTTTGAACCAGATGTTACAACCGAACTGCAACTGAAAACAGCACACCGATTCCGAAATCAACGCATTGGTTGGTCGCCAACCGATGACAACGAACAAGATGAACGTCTATGATAAAATTATACACCATAGGTTTTACGGGCAAATCTGCTGAAAAATTCTTTACACTTTTGCAAAACAACGCTGTTGAACGCATCGTGGATACGCGTGCCAACAATACGTCGCAACTGTCAGGTTTTGCAAAAGCCGATGATTTGGCATTTTTCGCTAAAACTGTAGGGCAGATGGATTACAAACACCAACTGGATTTTGCACCGACAAAAGACCTACTTGCCAACTACCGCAACAAAAAGATTTCGTGGTCTGAATACGAAATTGAATACTTGAATTTGCTCGATATGCGTAAAATTGCTAACAAAGTAAATATTGCAGAATTGCACCAAAATTGCTTACTTTGTAGCGAACATACGCCCGAACAATGCCACCGCCGCCTCCTTGCCGAATATTTCCAACACCGTTATAAGGGAATTGAGATTATTCATTTGACTTAAGTTTTGAGTTTTGGGTTTCAAGTTTTGAGTAACCCCAAACCCAAAACTCAAAACCCAAAACTTGATAATGAGAAAGTTATTTGTCTGCCTTGCAAACAGCCGCAAGTACAGCGGTCGGTGTATTGCAGGTGTCGAGCTACGCTATGGCGCAGATGGGCGTTTGCGTATAGTCGAAAATGCACAACATCAGCCTCAATGGATTCGACCGATTTCACAAAGCGATTTTGGTGAATTAGCAGCGCATTGGGTGCGGCATATTCGTCTCGGAGACCTCGTAGAAGTCGAAATTACTGAGGGGGGCTGTCACGGCAACAGCTATCAGTCTGAGAATGTATATTTTGAAAAAGACTCCCTTAAAGTGGTTGAAAAACTGCCTTTGACGCATGAACGCCTTGAAAAATTGTCGTTGCATGAATCAACACCACTTTTTGGCTGCCGTCGCCGAGCCATTCCGATTGATCATATTGGCGGTTTGTATTCGTCTTTGACGTTTGTAAAAGTAAAAAATGCAACAATCCGTTGGCGTGACGAAATAGGCGCACGTCCACAAGAGCGTTTGAACTTCACTTATAATGACTGCAATTATGATTTGGCATTGACGGATATTGAGTTTGTAGAAAAATATATGGCAGACAATGATATTTTGCAAAAAGCCAATCAAGTCTATCTCACTGTCTCCTTGAGTATGCCGTGGGATAACCGATTGTATAAATTGGCAGCGGGTGTTTTTATGGTTTAGTACCCCTCAGTATTTGATTGATTATTTTTTAATTGTTTGATTTTTAAGGGTTTATAAAAAGTATTAGTTGCATAATAAAATTTAGCATCAAAAAAACAGCACAATATGAGAAATACATTTTTTAAACTGTGGGTGCATGGTATCATTAAAATAGAGCCAGAACATGCCCTCATTTTCCCCGAATTAGAACCCCTTTTGCATCTTGAAATTGAAAAACGATTCATCGAGCAAGGTTGTGAAATAGCGGCTATTGGTGGGCAAGAAGACCACGTTCATTTTCTTTTTGCCCAAAATCCGTTGTTGTCTTTACACGAAACCATGCGGTTTATTCAAGGTATTTCAGAACGGTGGTATCAGTTACATGATTTCAAATCGGGTTATTATAAATTCAAATGGGAAGAAGGGTATTGCGCCTATTCAGTCAGCGAATCCAATTTGGGAAAAGTGCGATTATTCATTGATAATCAATTAGAAATACATCAAAAAATGTTTTTAAAAGAGGAAATTCAATACCTTAATCTCTTGCACAATGTGGACTTACGCGATGAGGAAATTGAACAAGAAATTCAGTTATGGGCAAAGACATGGGGCGCACGTTTTGCGTTCAATCAAATAGGAAGTGAATGGATTTGATAAACTTAGAAACAGTAAGAACTAATTGACAAATGTTTTTGCAAATAGTTGAAAATCAACGTTTTGAAAATTCATCATTCATCATTTATAATTCATCATTTCCTTAGAATGGACGAGTTGCCTTAACAAAGGTGCTCTTATAATACTTAGTGAAAAGATTGTCCTCACGAACACCCCTCGATGCGGAATGGATGAATAATACAGTATCAGCATCTTTCTTTTCTGTTACAATACCCACATGATTGATTCGTGTACCGCTGTCTGTGACAAAAAAGACTAAATCACCCACTTTGACATCACGGACATTAATTTCGCGACCAACGGTTGCCATTTCTGCCGATACACGAGGTAATTTTAATGATACGGATTGGAATGCCAATGTTACTAAACCAGAACAATCCAAACCGTCTGCGGTTAATCCACCATATTTGTAGGGTGTACCTGTATAAATACGAGCTGTATTGACAACGGTTGAAATGGTTCTACTGTTATATTTAGTATTTTCAGTGGCTTTGGTTGTGTCTTTTGTTGATGTGTTGTCTTTGTTTTTATTAAAAATACCGCAACTAACCATCCAAAATAAAAGACAAAAAAGGAGGAAACGAGGACGTTTTTGCATCGGATTTTTTATTTATAAACGTTGAATTGCTAAATTGTGTTTTGACTGTGTTGTTATAGTATTCATAAAGTTTTGAAAATCAATATTTCATACATTGGATAAACCCCTCAGTAAATAAAAACAATTCAGCAATTCAACGGCATGATAACTTACATATCATCGTCTTCAACACCCGCCATTGTTGCCGTTTTATTCATCAAATAGGCTTTCAAAAAACCTGTGATGTCACCGTCCATGACGTTGTCAGTCTGGTTGGTTTGATAGCCTGTACGGTGGTCTTTGACACGGCGGTCATCCATGACGTAGCTACGGATTTGGCTGCCCCATTCGTTTTTCATTTTTTGCGCTTCGACTTTATCGCGCGCTTCAAATTGACGTTGTAGTTCGGCTTCATACAATCGAGATTTCAACATTTTCAAAGCCGTTTCGCGGTTCTGAATTTGAGAACGCTCTTGTTGACACTCAACCACAATGCCCGATGGCAAATGTCGTACACGCACAGCCGAATCGGTTGTATTGACGTGCTGACCACCCGCACCGCTTGAACGGAAAACATCCCAACTCAAATCGGCTGGGTTGACAATGATCTCAATCGTATCATCAACGACAGGATGCACAAAAACCGACGAAAACGAGGTCATACGCTTGCCTTGTGCATTAAAAGGGCTTACACGGACGAGCCGATGCACGCCATTTTCACCTTTCAAAAGTCCATAAGCATTGTCGCCCGAAATTTCCATTTCCACCGATTTTATACCCGCGGCATCGCCATCCACACTGTTGAGGATAGACCATTTGAAGCCGTTGCGGTCTGCCCACATTTTATACATCCGAAACAACATGGCAGTCCAGTCGCACGCTTCCGTGCCACCTGCTCCAGCATTGATTTCGAGAATACAATCAAGTGCATCTTCGGGTTTGTCAAGGGTGCGTTTGAACTCGATGGCTTCAATCGCTTCGACAGCCGCATCGTGTGCGACATCAGATTCCTCTTCTGTGGCATCACCTTCTTTGTAGAGTTCAAACATTAGTTCGGCTTCATCAATTTTCATCAGAAGGTCTTGATAGTCCGAAACCTGTTTTTCGAGCTTTCGCAGCGTTTTCATTGTGCTTTGCGCTCGGTCGGCATCATTCCAAAATTCTGGATTGCCCGCCTTGATTTTAAGGTCTTCTATTTCTCTTTCAGCGTTATCGACGTCAAAGATACCTCCTCATTACGCCGAGACGTTCCCGTAGAACGCCTAATTGTTCAACTGTCATATGAAAGTTGTTTAAATTGTGAAATGATAATTATTCAATCAAGCCTCTGCCTTCTTTACGAATCAACCCGTCTTCTTTCAATTGCTTCATCAAGCGGTCTAAGATACCGTTGACAAACTCCTTACTTTTATCGGTGGAGTACATTTTGGACACGTCCACGTATTCGTTTATGGTTACTTTTGTCGGAATCGTTGGGAAGTAAAGCAGTTCAGCCGTCGCCATTTTCAACGAAATCATGTCCACCGCAGCGACTCGTTCAGCATCCCAGTTTTGAAGCATCGGTTTGATGATTTCGAGAATTTCAAGGTCATTATTGTACGTTTTGATCAATAGTTGTTCGCCAAAAGTAAAAGTTAACTTGTCTTCTTCTGTAAAATCACGAATAAATTC
>JANLQI010000337.1:0-10212 GCA_031367705.1 Saprospiraceae bacterium
TGTTGCTGTATGTTGCTGTATGTTGCTGTGTGTTGCTGTATGTTGCTGTAATTCAAAACTTTACTATCTTTGCAAGAAAATCAATAAAACTTATGGTAATCGCAGTAACGAATCTAAAAGGAGGTGTCGGAAAGACAACTATTGCCACGAATTTGGCTGTTTCTTTCGCTCACAGGCAAAAAAAGGTGTGTATCGTTGATACTGACCTTTCGCAAAAATCGGCTATGGAATGGGCAGGAAATCGAGATGAATCCGCTTTGAGTATTCCTGTATTTGGTATCACCGAAAAACAACTCAATAAAGAAGTCGAAGCATTGCGAAAAGACTACGACATTGTGTTCATAGATGGTACACCACAATTGGCAGAACTTGCCAGTCGCACTATTTTAGCGAGTGATATTTTAATCGTTCCGTTGTCACCGAGTATCTACGATTTCAGGTCGTTTGAGAATTTTTTAACCAAATACAGCGAGGTAAAAATGGTGAAAGAAAGTATCGGAAAAATTGAAGCTTATGTCATTGTTAATCGTGTAAATGAGTCCGCAAATGTGAGTAAAGAAATTGACGAAGCATTGCGTGAACATGAGTTAACTGTATTAAATACACGCCTTGCTAACCGTGTGGCTTATGTAGATTCTGCAACAAATGGGTTAGGGGTCATCGAGTATAAAGACTCAAAAGCCAAAGCAGAAATGAATCGGCTCACCGATGAAATCGAAAAGTATATCAATAACTTTTAAAAAAGATGTTGACTAAATGGAAAAGAAAAAAATAACCGCTCGTAAAATCAGTTCTGCCGAAGAACAAGAACAAGCTTTGAAACTTTTGATGCCCAGTCCCCCCTCATCTGGTATAGAATCTGAGACTGAGTCATCGGAACCCAAGGTAAAAAAAGTCAGACCGAAAAAATTACGGAATTTATCCGCAAGCCGCGCATCACTCATGAAAGTCGAAACATCTGAAGTTCAACGCATCACTGTTGATTTGCCACTCGACTTGTACGAAGCCTTAAAACAGGAGGTTGATAGCAACGGCACAACGATAAAATGGCAAATTGTCAAGTTATTGAGAGAAAACCTCAAAATAAAGTCTTGAATTGCCGCCCACGGTGCGATTAAACAATGACAAGCGTTTTATTTTCAAATAATATAAAACAAACAAAGTTTGTAATTTAATAACAAAGTTTAATTGTTTAAGAGGGCTGTAATAGTTTGATAGTCAAATGGTTATGAGCGATATTGCGAGAGTTTCGGGAAGAAATATGAGAATTTCGGGAAATCAAACCCTTTTTATATGAGAAAAACGGGACGCTATTATGAGGGTTTCGGGAAGAAATAGCTATTTACTATGAGGGTTTCGGGAAATAGCACATTTATTGCGAATCTTCTTTTTAAAATTCCTTTTTAGCTGTTTTGAAAATAAAAAAGGCTTGTTTTTGATTAAAAACAAGCCTTTTTTGTGCAAATGTGAGTAAAACGGGAAAAGGTTGGAGATTCATTATTTTGTCTTAAATGTCTAACTATGAGAGTTTAGGGAAGTTAATATGAGGGTTTCGGGAAGACCTAATTTAGCACCTATGAACATACTTATCAATGTTTCTCTTTTTCTTTTTCTGGTTTATACATTTAATTAATTTCTGCATAAAATATTGATATTCAGTCAAGTAAGATACTTGTGGTTTTTACTATTTTAATTTTTTTGAGATAAAATGAAATAAAGATATTGGTTTTCATAATTGGTAACTATGAGTAAATCGGGAAGCCAAAGCGAGCCCTTTTAGAGCATCAAATTACTGAGGGGTCTCTTTTTGATGAACTTTTTTTATGAATTACTTTTTTAGTTTTCATTTTTTGCGTTGTTTTGTTGCAATTTAGCAAACGGAAATGAAGAAAAATAGTCAACTCATAGTTAGTTCTAACGACCTCATCGAGGCAAAGTACAATTTCAGCTTGTGGCAGAAGCGGGTGTTTGTTTATATGGTGAGCCTTATAAACAAGAACGATAAAGGCTTTAATCTGCAAAGAATATACGTGCGCGATTTGTTGAACTTCTTTGCGGTCAAAAGTCGTGATGATTACGACACGATTATGCGTGTGCCAGAAAGCCTTTTTAATTCGCGGATTCATGTACCTTATTACTCCGAAGAAGGGCTGAAAAGATGGCGCAATACCCGTATTATTTCAACCTACACCGAGCCTGCTGACCGCGATGAGCGCAATTCTTACATCGAATTGCAATTCAATAATGACTTGAAAGAGCATTTGCTTGAATTGCATGAAACATTCACGAAATACGACATTCGGAACATCATCGAGTTACGGAGTGTCTATTCGTTTCGGATGTATGAATTAATGAAAAGCCGCAGGTATCGTCGTGATTTATTAACGATTGGCGTTGATGAATTAAAAGAAATTTTAGATGTTGAAACCAAATATAAAAACTACGCTGATTTCAAACGTTTTGTCTTGATGCAAGGGCAAAAAGACTTGGCTAAATTCTGTGATATAGCATATACTTTTGCAGAAAAAAAAGAAGGAAAAAAAGTTAAAACATTGATATTCAACGTCTTCGATAATAAATCTGAAAAGTTGCGTATCAAAGAATCGGCACCAACAGACCAAACATTAACTGTGCTACCACCCGAAGCCACACCACTTTTTGCCGAAATTTTTATGAAAGTAAAAGGGTGGGGTATAAGCTCCGAAGTGTTGCAATTACTCATCGAAACGCAGCCCGAAGACGCTTTACGCAACGGTGTGGCTTATACAGAATGGGCGCAACGCGAAGGAAAAATCAAGGACAATGTTGCAGGTTTTTTTATAACGGCTGTCAAAAATCGCTTCACGACCCCTCAGTATGAAGCCGAAAAAAAGCGGGTAAAAAACACCAAAGAAGCAAAACAACGTACTGCCGAAGCAAAACAACTCAATGCCGTCCTCAAAACGGTAAAAGAAGAGTATCAATCGGCTGTCAACAATGCCATTCGTGGACTTACAGAAGTTGATGTGACGGTGGTTGCCCTTGCCGTCGCGGCCATAAAAGCTGAAAACAAAGGCTATTTTGCCCTAAAAGGCGTGAATCCTGATAATTTAACCTTAGAAAACTTTCGCGAAGATAAAATACTGAGGGGTATGGTTATTCAACAAATTCAGGTACAAAATCCGACCCATTTTACAGATATTAACGAAAAATTTAAGCCTCAAATTCTGAATTTGGAAGCCCGAATTAAGGATTTACAATAAGTTAAAAACAAAAAAACATGAACGAATTTACGCACCTCAACGCCAAAGGCAACCCGTCAATGGTGGATGTTTCAGAAAAAAAAGAAACAAAACGCACTGCCCGAGCGCAAGCAATTGTCGTTTTAAACGACGAAATTTTAAGTCATTTTGAACAAAATGACATCAAAACAAAAAAAGGTTCGGTGTTCCAAACGGCTATTATTGCGGGTGTTATGGGCGCAAAAAAGACAGGTGATTTGATTCCTTTATGCCACCCTTTGGGCATGGAAAACTGTCAAGTGGATATTGTTTTGAATGAAAAACGCGAAGTGGTTATCGAATGTACAGCCAGTTTGACTGCCAAAACAGGTGTCGAGATGGAAGCCTTGACGGGTGCAACCGTTGCGGCATTGACCATTTACGATATGTGTAAGGCGTTTTCACATGATATTGAAATCAAATCGGTTAAGTTGATGGAAAAAACGGGGGGGAAACGAGATTTCCGAAGAGATTAGTAAATAAAAGGCAGAAATTTCTTCTTACCAAGCGCATAATCATCATAAGCAGAGCCAAATTGCTGCCGCAATTTGCGCTCTTCAAACTCGATACCGATAATGATGTAAACGATGCTGAAACCGACTGAAACTGCAATAGTCCAAGTGGGCATCATTAAAAAAATGCCAGCGAGCAAGACAGTTGAACCAAAATATAAGGGATGCCTGATGATTTTGTACAAGCCAGTTGTCACCAAGCCAGAAGACTCTGATACAGCTGAAAAACCAAGGAAAGAGGATAAATTAATGTCTTGAAAAGCTTTTTTTAGTAACCAAAGACTTGCTATAATAAAGCCAAAGCCAATACCTAATATGAAATTAGACCTTTCAAAGACCGTTTCAGAAGGCGTTTTCTGGAGTTGAAAAACAATGACTGCGAGTAATAAAACGGCAACGGCATTAAAAAGCAAACGATACTGAGGGGGGGACATTTTCCCCTTTTTTTCAAAAAAATACTTAATTCCAGTAGCCGCAAGCAGGCTATGAGAGATAAAAAAGATGAGCCAAAGGACAATCAATATTTTCATTGCGTAAATTTTTGTCGAAAAATACGCTTTTTGTCGTTGTTTTTGGCAAAAGAAAACAGGCGGTTCATACTTTCGCATGAATCGCCTGTTTCCAACTAAGCCAACCAATTAATTGCCCTATATGAACAGGACAAAGAAATATATTTTTAGTACCCTGGCTGTTGTTCTGTGTGTACAAAAGACGAGTCCAACAGCGTATGAGCAATTGCTGTTTCTTGTTGTTGAGCCATTGAAATCTGCACATCGCTGTTGATTGCCGACGATGCGGTTTTGATTTCTGCGGTAATGCCGTTTTCTTTCAAAAGGTCTGAAATACGGTTCATAAGTGTGTCACTTGACGGATGATAGGCGATGCGGATTTCCATGATATTTTATTTTTAAATTTTTTTAATAATGTGAATTTCACTTTTTTAATAAAACAAAGATAAGCTATTAGCGATAAATTCGCAAATGGAAAATTATCAGCTTTACGCTGTTTAACCGCTTTTCGCTCGTTTTTTGCAATAAGACTTTACATTAAAAAAGGTTGTTTTTGTTCGTTTTTGCTATAAAATATCTTGTTTTTCATCGTTTCAAGCCTTTAAAGGTAGTCTTTTGCTTTTTTAAAATTACGGCTTTCACTGCTTAGATTTTGTTTTATTTTTTATAAAAAAAAGAAAAAATGTCTAAAAAACACGAAATTATCGTCACGGATGGCTATGCTTTGAGCCGTGAAGACCTTTCCTGGCAAGGCTTTGAGCGGTTCGGAAACGTGACCGTTTATGACTTTACAGCACCTAATGAACTACTAAATCGTGTTCGTGAAGCAGATATACTCATTGTCAATAAGACCGTTATTTCGGCTGAAACGATAGCCGCTATGCCTAACCTCAAATACATCGGTGTGACGGCAACGGGTTATAATAATGTAGATGCGAAAGCGGCGGCGGTACGAAATATTCCTGTTTGTAATGTGGCAGGGTATGGCTCAAAAACGGTGGCGCAACACGTATTTGCTTTGATTTTGGAACTGACAAATCAAGTTGCCGTGCATCATGCGGCTGTTCAAGCGGGAGAGTGGGGGAGTCAACCGCATTTTTGTATTACAAAAACACCGCTTACGGAACTGTCGGGCAAGACTTTAGGAATATATGGTTTTAGCGGTATTGGGCAAGAAGTGGCAAAAATAGGTCGTGCTTTTGGTATGAAAACCATTGTTCATAGGCGAAATACTGAGGGGGTGCTTCCTCGTGGATTGAGGTATGTCTCGCTTGATGAATTGCTTTCGCAAAGCGATGTTTTGACTTTGAATGCGTCGCTAAGTATTGAAAATCAAGGACTTATTAATTTGGACAATTTGAAAAAGATGAAATCAACGGCTTTGCTTATCAATACGGCAAGAGGTGGTTTTATCATTGAAAAGGACTTGAAAGCCGCATTAGAAACGGGTATCATAGCAGGTGCAGGGCTTGATGTGCTGCCGATAGAGCCACCTACTGAGGGGTCGGTTTTGTTTGGTGTGAAAAACTGTTTGATTACGCCGCACAATGCTTGGGCAGCTTTTGAAGCACGGCAGCGATTGATGCGGCTTGCGGAGGAGAATGTTCAAGCGTTTTTGAAGGGAAAGCCTAAGAATGTGGTGAATTGAGCCACGAATTACACGGATTTTACGAATTTTACTAATTACGACATAACCATAACCTATACGTCCTAATTCGTAAAATTCGTAAAATCCGTGTAATTCGTGGCTCGTTTATTCCACCAAAATCATCGCCCCAATCGGTGGTACAATGACTTCCGTTCCTTTAAAATCGCGCGTACTTTTCATATTTACCTTTTCGCCATCGAGCACAATGCGCCATTTGCCTTCTGGAATTTTGAAACGCCCCCCCTCAGTATTGGCGTTCAAAATGACCAAAATACGCTCCCATTTGTCGCCAACAGCCTTGCCGTCGAGGGTGTACATGATGGTATTAGGCGATTTAACAAACACTTTGCTGTCAAAACATAGAGGTTCTATGAATTGCAAATGCTTTTGAATATCAGCCGTATTCGTCATGCGAAAAGCGGAATGTGCCTTACGCATAGCGATGAGATTTTTATAAAAATTAAAGACTTTGATGTATTTCGCCTTGCGTGACCAGTCAATTTCATTGATTTCGTCGGGTTTGTCGAATGAGTTTTCCTCACCGTTTTTAGTTCTCAAAAACTCCATACCTGCATGAATGAACGGAATGCCTTGCGAAGTTAATATGGTTGCTATCGCCAGTTTGTCCATTTTGATGCGGTCACTTTCGGGTGCTTTCGGATTTGAGTTCAACAACCTATCCCAAAGGGTATGATTGTCGTGACATTCGGCATAATTGACGCAATGATACGGCTCTGCTGCCCATGGTTCTTTGCTCCACCGGGCTTTGCTGTAATCCACTTGCGGGTGTTTTGTGGCAGCGACAATGCCGAGTTTAATCGTTTCTTCCATATCGGGACGACCACTTACAAAACCTTTGTCAGTCGCGTCAAAAACCCAACCTTTCAAGCCGTCGCGCATATCGTCTGAAAAGGCAGCGATGCGGTCAAATTGACTGGCCAATTGCTTAACTGCTCTTTTTTCAGGTACTAATGGCGAATCCCCTGCTGTCCAACCTTCACCATAAAGCAGAATATCGGGTTTGATACCGTGCAAAGATTTAGAGATAATATTCATCGTTTCTATGTCGTGAATACCCATCAAATCGAAGCGAAAACCGTCAATATGGTACTCTTTCACCCAATGTTCAAGGCTTTCGAGCATAAATTTACGCATCATCGGGCGGTCACTTGCTGTTTCGTTGCCGCAAGCAGAGGCGTTTGACCACTTACCATCAGCCGTTTGACGATGATAATAATTGGGAACGATTTGATGAAAATACGACTCTTCACCAAACATGGTGTGATTGTAAACAACGTCCATAACAACCCGCAATCCTGCTTTGTGCATCGCTTGCACCATTTCCTTAAATTCTTTAATCCGTACTGAGGGGTCGGCAGGATTCGTGGAATAAGAGCCTTCTGGCACGTTATAATTCAAAGGATCGTAGCCCCAATTGTACTTTTTATAGCTGGGGTCGCCAATTTTTGATTCATCAACGGTGTAAAAATCATAGCTGGGAAGTAGATGGACGTGCGTCACACCCAATTCCTTGATATGATTCAATCCAGTTTTGATTTTTTGCCCCCCCTCAGTACCCCTAACCCCAGAGGGGGAACGATAGTAGGTGTTTTTTTCCGCTAAACCGATGAATTTCCCTTTGTTTTTGATGTCAGAATTCGCAGCAATAGATGCGTCCCGAACGTGCAGTTCGTATATCACAGCGTCCGTGGCGTGTTTAAAATCAGGGCTTTCGTCTTTGTTCCAACGTTTTGGACTTGCCGCTTCGAGGTCAATAATGGCGGCACGTAAGCCATTTGTTCCAACGGCTTTGGCATAAATATCAACGGCTTCTTTCATTGTTTTTCCGTCAGTAGTGGTCACTTGTACGGTGTAAAATTGCCCTGTACGGTTGCCTTCTGCGTGGTGCGACCACGTGCCTTTTTCACCTTTTGTCATTTTGACGGTTTCAATTAAGTCTGAATTGTTGGCTATTGGTGTTCCATTCTTATAAAAACGGAGCGTGACTTCTTTGGCGACAGGCGACCATATTTTTATGTCGGAATACTGAGGGGTGTAGGTCAAGCCTAAATCAGAGCCTTCGTAGGTGGGTAAGTTTGCCCACCAATTGTTTTGAGCCTTCATTGTTGAGATTAAAAGTAGAATGGTTAAGATTGAACAGATGCAATGTTTCATTTTATATTATTGTTTAGATTAAATTTGAAAGTATGAAACTACAACGACTCGTTCTTATTTTCCAAAAAAATAAAGATTTTGGTTAAATTTTCTTTTTTGAAAATGGGTCGCCCATGCGCTACGTTTTGTAAACGCCTTACTTTAAACTTAAAAATCTTTAAAACATGAAACGTATTTTGACGCTGGCTTTATTGTTTAATTGTGTTGTTTGTGGGCTTTTTGCTCAAAAAAAATCAAAAAACACTGTTGAGTCATTTCTTTCTATCGAATTGGGTGTCCCAATGAAACTGAATACTTATGACCATTTTCCGATTCCATTGAATATTGAATTTCAAAAAAAGAAAACGAAATGGGGGTTTGGTGCAAGCCTTGCTGCTCAATATGATAGATACTTTTTTGGAGACTGTAATACCCGAATTCCAGTTGGTACTTATTTGGTGGAAAGAGATTTGGGTGGTATTAGTTCAACTATCAGACCTTATTGTAAGACGTTACAATATCTAAGTTTAAAGCCTTCTATTTTTGGCAGTTATTACTTTTTGAGAAAAAAAAGGTGGAATATGTTTGCAAAATTGGGTCTTGCCGCTAATATTCAAATTTTTCAAAGCCAAAAAGGAGACTACTATGAAGTAGAAGTCAATCAGGTAACGGGAAGGACAAGTCAAGTTATAAATTCTGGATCATTACATTTTGAACGAAGTACGACATTTTTTGAGTTTAGAAATATAGCGTTATTAGGTGGAATGGGTTTTAATTATTTTTTGAATAACCGTTCTGCTTTACGCTTCACGATTCAGCCTGAGAAGAATATGCTTTTGTTTCAAAACAATACGAATAAAGGTTATTTGATTTTTGGTTTAGGCGGTATTTCTTTCAAAATCTAAAAATACTGAGGGGTATCAAAAAAGCCGATTTTCGTTATGAAAATCGGCTTTTTTGTTTAAAAACAATGCTATTTTACTTTTTTAATAAAGCCTCAATAGGATTGTTATCCTTATATTTCTCTTGAATAGCGGTAATTTGTTCTAAATCTAAGTTTAAGGCTTTAATAATTAAATTTATATCAATGCCTTGATTCAGCATCAGTAGAACGCCATGTTCTTTTTCTTTTTGTTCTTTTTCTGCTTTTTGGCGTTCGCTTTCTGCTTTTTGCTGTTCGTTTTCTGCTTTTTGCCGGAAACGGTCACGCTCTTCACGTGCTTCTTCCATTTCTTTTTCACGTTGAAGATACTTTAAATAGCTTTTGGCAAATCTACCAGGAGGATTTGCATTGAATTCAGCAACGAGCTGATCGACATCTTCGTATTCTTCCATATCGTTGATATTTTCATCAAAGATACTATAATTGTCCGAATTTCCAAATTTTACGTGTGCTTCTATGAATGCCATAACTAAACTTATTTGTTGATTTGAATAACCTTTTCCTTTCAAATTTTTGACATTTTTATTCAAAATATACAACTTATAAACCCAATAAAACCTCTGTCAAAGCCTCAATATCTGCCGCATCGTTATATATATTAGGTGCAATGCGAACAAAATCACCTCTTACCGATACATGAATTTTGCGCTCATTCAAAGCCATTTGTAGTTTTTCAACTGAAACATTTGAAGGCATTTGTACACCGAACAGATGCCCGCCACGATGTGTTTCTGCTTCGACCCAAAAGCCGTGTTGGTGCCATTGTTTGATGGCATCACGAGTGAGGTTGAGACAATAGTTTTGTATGTTTTCGATGCCCCAATCGAGGAGTTGTTGCAGGGCAACGATGCCCATTGGAACGTTGATAAAGTTGCTTTTTTCGCCCATATCGTAGCGAATACTGAGGGGGGCATATTCATCTTGATAGTCAATGAGGTTGCGGAAATCTTCAGCACTTTTTCGTGCCATCCAGTTTTCTTCAAGTGGTTTGCCATTGTCAAAATGTTCGGAATAGTAGGCGTAACCCAAAGTATAAGGACCCATCAGCCATTTGTAGCCGCCACAAACGAGGGCATCAATGCCCATGTCGAAAACATCAATCGGCATTGCACCAACGCTTTGAGTGCCGTCAACGACGAGTATTGCACCGACTTCATGGGCGCGTTGACTGATGCGTTTGAGGTCA
>JANLQI010000367.1:0-2693 GCA_031367705.1 Saprospiraceae bacterium
GAATAACCCCGAATGAAATTCGGGGGAAACGGTATGTGCGGACTATAATCCCGAAGGGATTGAACAAAAGGTTATTCAAATTCAACGCTTTCAGCATTATTTAACGTCATTATATCATTGTCCCCGAATTTCATTCGGGGCTATTTATGTTTAATCCCTTCGGGATTTTTTGACTGCCAAGGTAGAAGTAAATGTGCATGAAATAAAACCGCCTCCTTTTGAATTATAAAGTGATTGTAAATCAATACTTAAAAAATTCAGCGTTCATCTCCGAAGGAGTCCTTCGGACATTTATCGTTTATCATTGCCTAAAAGCGACTAATATCCCTCGGTATCTTTTTAAAAACAATGCGGTATTTGTCCAATTGCGTTGCGCTCAATGTACAACGGTCGGCATACATCACATAAGCGTCGGCAGCCGTGCGGACGGTCTCCAAAAACGCATCGTCTAAGGTCGTTACGGCAGCGGTGTCGTAATAAAAATAATAGGCTGTGCCGTCTTTTTGACCCAAATAGGCGGCATTGTCGGCAGTTACATCCTCATTGTCATTGCGAGGGACGAAGCAACTGAGGGGTGCGCGCGTTTCGCTGTACCACACATAGTCGCGGATAATGTCCACACCGACATTAGGATTCAGCAATTGGTCGTCGCCAAACAGCCGTTCACCCAAACTGTAATAATCGAACCCCCCCTCAGTACTTTCGGCTTTGCCGTAGCCTTTGATGACCCGTTTCACACGCTCGGCGGTGATGGTTTCGGCATAATCCTCCATTTCGATAAGGATAAATTTGCGTTTGCCACCGTCCGCTTTGTTGAGGTTTAAAACAGCGTGGGCAGTTGTGCCACTGCCTGCGAAGGAGTCGAGGATGAGGTCGTTTTTGTTGGTGGCGATTTGTAAAATGCGCTCGATTAGGCGCGAAGGTTTAGGTGTTTGAAAGGGAGAATTATCATTTGAGAAGATACTTTTTAATTCTTTTTTTGCACCGTCGGTATGATTCACATCATCATAAGACCAAAATGATATAGGAACTATCCCTTGTTGAACTTCATTTAGATATCTTTTTAATTGAGGAGCACCATTGCTATCTTTTCCAAAGAAAATTCGGTTCTCAATTATCCATTTCTGAATTTGTTCTTCATTTGACATCCAGCTACGCCCTTTAGGTGGATTGTATTCAATACCTGTTTTTAAATTTTTTATAGGATAATCATAATTAGAACTATACGTTTTAACAGACAAATTGTCGGGTCGCCAAAGTCCTTTACCATCTTTACTATCATATTTGTAAAGACTATCTTGTTTATCAGTTCTTGGCATTAAGTTTCTTTGAAACAAAAGCGTTTTTTGATAAACTATAATAAAATCGTGCATATCAGGAATACCTTTTGAGTCATTAGAAGCTGCATATCGTTTATGCCAAATAATATTTCTGACAAAGTTATTTCCTCCAAAAATCTCATCCATCACTAACCTCAAATGCGCCTGTTCATTATCATCAATGGAGATAAAAATCGCGCCATCGGCAGCGAGCAATTGATGGAGTAGTTTGAGACGGGGGTACATCATGCAGAGCCATTTGTCGTGACGGCTCAAATCCTCGCCCTCTTTGCCGACGACATTGTGCAGCCATTTTTTGATTTTAGGGTCATTGACATTGTCGTTATAGACCCAGCCTTCATTGCCTGTGTTGTAAGGCGGGTCAATATAGATGCACTTAATTTTGCCTTCATACTGAGGGAGTAGCGACTTCAAGGCTTCGAGATTGTCGCCATGAATGATTTTATTGCCGCTGTTTGAGTCCGTATCGGATTGCACGCCATTCAGAAAACCGTAGTTGTGTGTTAAAACGCGAAAGGGTACATCGCGGTCGTGATTGATGACTTTATCTTTACCAATCCAAGTGAGTTTGGGCATAGCGGTATGAGTTTTTAAATTGAAAAGGATAGGCAAAGAAACGAAAAAAGTGTATATAACAGAAGTTTTATTAACAAGTCATCGGGTGACTTGGCGTCTAATGTCATCAAGTCACCCGATGACTTTGCTTTATTCACTCACTCAATTCAACCACCCCTTTTTCTCCTGCTCGATATGGTGCAAAGCCACCCGCACACCAAACTTATCCGCCAAATGTTTTGCCAATTGGTCGGCAGCATAAACGGAACGGTGTTGACCACCTGTGCAACCAAAATTAATCATCAGGCTTGAAAACTGCCTTTCGAGATAGGTTTCAACGGCTTTGTCAACGATGCCATAGATATTTTGTAGGAAATTGTCCATTTGACCGTTGGTTTTCAAGAAATCAATGACGGGTTTGTCTCTACCAGTCAAGCGTTTATACTCGTCGTAACGTCCTGGATTTTCAATAAAACGACAATCGAAGACGAAACCACCGCCGTTTAGGGATGGGTCGGGTGGATAGCCTGTTTTCAAATATGAGAATGAATTGACCTTAACTGATAGCGGACTATCGGCGTATTTCTTTTTGTCAAAACCTTCAAATTGATCGCTTTTGACAATGAGTTCAAGGCATTTGAACAATTCAGGCAGTTTAACAGGCATTTTTATAAACCCTAAAATATCCTCAATTTGATTGATGGCAAACGGAATAGACGACAAAAAATGCTCTTTGCGCTCAAACAAACCTCTGAAACCATACGCACCCAGAGCTTGTAAACAGCGAATGAGGACGTA
>JANLQI010000368.1:0-1835 GCA_031367705.1 Saprospiraceae bacterium
GCTGTTTTGATTGAACACCTTTGGGAATTTGACCAAATACCCCCAAGCGAAGGTGTGCGGACAAAGGATTTTAAGTATTTCCGTTACGTAAATGATAAAAATTGGGAGGAACTCTATGACCTCAAAAATGACCCAAAAGAGATAAACAACCTCGTAAAAGACGCAAAATTTCAAGCCGTTTTAACAAAAATGCGCCAAAATACTGAGGGGGCTATTCGCCAATTCAACGACCCTTTTGGCGGTGTGCCAACGGGTTTATCGGTGGAATATATCCGCCAACCCGCCACCGTTTTTATCAAAGACAACACACCTGAATATGCATGGCTTGTACCAAAAGAAGCGGTTTCACAATCTGCCTATCAAATTTTAGTGGCTTCTTCAAAAGCCAATTTAGACAACAATAATGGTGATGTTTGGAACAGCGGTCAAGTCCGTAAAAGCACCTCTTACAACATCACGCATGGTGGCGCACCGCTTAAATCGGGTATGACTTATTTTTGGAAAGTCCGCATTTGGGATGATGTCAACAGGACAAGTGATTATTCTGAAATGCAGTCTTTTCAAGTGAAAAATACTGAGGGGGGTATTTCTACCGCCAATTTCAATCAAATTGATAGAATTAAGCCTAAATCTCTTGTAAAAACGAGTGCAAACAGCTATTTCATTGATTTTGGAAAAGACGCTTTTGCCAATCTTGAACTCAATTATACGCCTAAAAAAGCGGATTCTTTAATCATTCGCCTTGGCGAACAGTTGGAAAATGGACGCATCAATAGAAAACCAACGGGGCATATCCGCTATCAAGAAGTGAAGTTGGGCGTTCAGCCTAATCAAACCAAATACGCGCTCAATATAAAGCCCGACCAACGCAATACTAAAGTTGGGGCAGTAGCTTTACCCGATAGTATCCCCGTTTTGCTGCCGTTTAGGTATTGTGAAATTGAAAATGCGACTGAAAATATTACGACAAATGACGTGACCCAAGTGGCGTTTCACAGCTATTGGGAAGACGACCAAAGCTATTTTTCAAGTACCGATACCATCTTAAACCAGATTTGGGATTTGTGTAAATATTCCATAAAAGCCACCACATTTGCGGGTCTGTACGTGGACGGCGACCGTGAGCGAATACCTTACGAAGCCGATGCGTATTTGAACCAATTGAGCCACTACACTACTGACCGTGAGTATGCGATTGCCCGAAATACCATCGAGTATTTTATGCAGCACCCGACTTGGCCCACCGAATGGCAATTGCACGTAGCCATGATGTTTCATGCTGATTATATGTACACGGGCAATACCGAATTGATTGAAAAATACTACGAGCCTTTGAAGCATAAAACACTCATGGAACTCGATAGAGCCGACGGTTTAATCAGCTCGCAATCTGAAAAAAATACGCCTGAATTTATGAAAAAATTGGGCTTTACTGACCCCAAAGCGAAGCTAAAAGACATCACCGACTGGCCTCCCGCCCAAAAAGACACCGAATGGAAATTGACAACCAAAGAGGGTGAAAGAGATGGTTTTGTATTCATGCCCATCAACACCATGATTAACAGTTTTTACTACAAAAACATGGGAATTATGGCAGAATTTGCCAAAATATTGGGTAAAACGGATGATGAAGCGGATTTTAACCTAAGAGCCATAAAGGTTAAAAAAGCCATGAATGAGAAATTGTTGGATAAAACCAAAGGCTATTACGTGGACGGAGAAGGCACAGACCACAGCTCACTTCACGCCAATATGACTGCTTTGGCGTTCAATATTGTTCCTGAAAAATATAAAAAATCGGTGGCGGATTTCATCAAATCACGGGGCATGGCGTG
>JANLQI010000397.1:0-2150 GCA_031367705.1 Saprospiraceae bacterium
GACATAAACATGTGATGCGCCCAAACGATGAACGACAAAAATGCAATTGCCAAAATCGAATAAACCATGGCGCGATAACCAAAAATTGGTTTACGTGCATGTGTTGATAAGACTTCTGAAGTCAAACCCATTGCTGGCAAAATGATGATATATACTTCTGGGTGACCTAAGAACCAGAACAAATGCTGGTACAAAATAGGGCTACCACCTACGTGTTCAAGGGCTTTGCCGCCAATGAAAATATCGCTCAAAAAGAAAGATGTACCTAAACCTCTATCACACATCAACAAGAAAAAAGCGGATGCTAATACAGGGAAAGACAAAATCCCTAAAATTGCTGTAATTAAGAATGCCCAAATTGTCAAGGGCATACGCCACATGGTCATACCTTTTGTGCGCAAGTTTAGTACAGTTGTTACGTAGTTGATACCACCCAATAAGACAGAAACAACGAATAAAACCAAACTGACTGTCCACAATGTCATTCCCGCACCAGAGCCACTCGAAGCTTGAGGTAAAGCACTGAGGGGAGGATAAGCCGTCCAACCACCCGCAAAAGGCCCTGTTGAAAGGAACAATGAATAAAACATAACAACGCTCGAAAGGAAGAAAAACCAATACGAGAGCATATTGAGGAAGCCAGATGCCATATCACGTGCACCTAACTGCAAGGGAATCAATAGATTAGAAAACGTACCAGACAAGCCTGCTGTCAATACGAAGAATACGATGATTGTACCGTGCATGGTAACGAGAGCATAGTAGAACTCAGGTTCGAGTTTACCAATACCTGAGTCTTCATTAATGACAATCCATTTACCGAGCAAAGGACGCAACCAACTGAAATCTGACTCAGGGAAGCCCAATTGCATACGGAAAATGATAGACATACCCGCACCAATTAATGCCCAAATCATCCCTGTAATAAGGAATTGTTTGGAAATCATTTTATGATCCGTGCTGAATACATAGTGGGACAAGAAGTTAGTTTGGTACTTATCACCGTGGTGGTGGTCATGAAAACCATCTTCCCAACCTGTTTCTTCCACGACGACTTCCGGGTCTTTGTACGTGACGTTAGCCATTTTTATAAACGTTTTTATGTGTTAAACCTAATATAAGGCTATTTTTTTAAAATATGCACCCCTCAGTATTTTTCGAAATATCTCTATACAAAGGGTTTTTATTTAACTGAATCTGAGATTCAGCTTTTATTTTAATGTGTTGTCGGTGCAGGTGTTACAGGTGCAACTTCTCCAAGTTTAGTTGAATCTGAAGTTATTGCCTTTGCCTCACCATTCCCTTTCCACCAAGTGTATTTACCTGACTCTACTTTACCGTCGATATTATCAGGGAAAAAAGCTTTTTGCTCAGATGCCCATTTTTCATATTCAGCCATTTCGACGACTTTGAGAACACGACGCATTGAGAAGTGACCTTTACCACACAGCTCCGCACAAGCCAATTCAAAATTAAACACCTCCCACTTTTTAGGACCATTCGGCTCAGCAGGGTCGGCAGGGACATTATATTCGGGATATTTTTTCAAATTCATCCGATACTCTTCTGTTGTCATTGTAGGTGTAAAAACGAAATAAGTTGGCAACCCTGGAATCGCATCCATCTTTACAGAGAAGTGTGGTAAATAGAAATTATGTAAAACGTCCTTTGCAGTAATACGAATACGTACTTTTTTACCTTTTGGAATATACATAACTTCACTGCCCGCCAAAAGAATATCATCTTGACTTTTTGGGTCATTGAAATCAATACCAATGTCATTCAAACCAGGGACAATATTTTTGTAATATTTTGTACCAATTGCACCATCGGCACCAGGATAGCGCAGTGTCCAACCGAATTGATATGCTGTTGCTTCAATTTCAAGATGTTCATCGCCTTCTTTCACATCACCCATGGCATCGTTCCAGACAGCTAAGCCACCAACAACTAAGCCGCACATGACAACTGCTGGAATGGCTGTCCATATCACTTCAAGTTTGTTATCGTGGGGCATGAATAAAACTTTGCGTCCTTTTTCGCCACGATATTTATAGCCAAACCAAAAGAGTGCAATATGCGTCAAAATGAATACAATACCCGTGAAGAATAATGTCCAGTTGAACAAAGATTGAATCTTTGCGCCATGC
>JANLQI010000412.1:0-66798 GCA_031367705.1 Saprospiraceae bacterium
ACTGTTTCGTAGAAACTGATTTCGATAGCGTCTTTATTGGCATTAGGCTGTGTTACACCGCCCGCGACTGCTGCTGCAACGGCTCCAGAATTGAAACCTTTTGCACCACTTACATCACTAACAGCTAAAACACCATCGTGCAAAGTCGCGTCCCAAAAACCTTGGAAAGATGTATATTCACGTTGTTTCGGGAAAAATGCTCCTTGCCACAACGTTTTTAGATATTCGTAAGGGTCTGTAACTGCCGCACCTGCCCAAGTAAGTAAGCTCGCTTCTGCTTGACGTGTTGCGAAAACAGGCGCAATTGTCGGCTGAATTAAACTTAAATGACCAATTTTAGGCTGTGCATCACCCCAAGACTCGAGGTAATTGTGAGAAGGTGCTGCGTATTGACAAGCGGCAGTTGTTTCGTCAACGATTTGATTGAAGGAAATAGACAAACCTACTTTTTTCAGCGCTGCTGTGAATTTATCACCATTCGGCAATTCAAATGCAGGATTGGCATTCAAAACAAAAACAGCATCAACACTACCCGCTTCCATTTCTGAAATCAAGTTTTGAACATCTGTATCATTGCCTTGACGCATCAAGTTAGCCGTTGCAAAACTCAATGTTGTACCGTAGTTACCAAGCGCATTATTAATCGCATTGACTAAAACTTGCTCGTTAACATTGTTTGAACCACTGATAACAATTGATTTTCCCTTTGCAGCAACCAATTCAGCCGCTATTTTTGTCAAACCTTTTTTTGCTTTGTCGTTCAATGCAGGCACATTTGCTGCGATGCCCAATTGCGATGCCAAGAAAGCGATAGCTGTACCTTGTTCGCTTGGTTTCACCAAAATCCGATTGTCCGCGTTTGAGCCTGTCATGCTCATCATGCTTTCAACCTGAATGTGGCGACTCATTGAAGGATTTTCAACTGAAACTTTACGCTTTGTGGCATAACCCATTGCGTTTTCTGTTGGCGAACCCCAAGTGCCTAAGAAATCAGCACCGAAAGAAACGATAACATCCGCTTCTTCAAACTTATAATCAGGAATCACTGCCGAACCAAATGTCTTTTCGTTAGCCGATAAAATCGCTGCCGAAGAAACAGGGTCATAAACAACTACCTGTGTGTTTTTATATTTTTTAGCAAAATCAGCAATCACGTTTTTCGTCATTGGGCTAATAATCGTATTAGCTACAATGCGGATACGAGACCCCTCAGTAATTTTGCCTCCAATAATCGTATCTAATTCAGCAAAACCGCCTTTCAAAAGTGTGATAGCACCGTCTTTAACAGTACCCGCGCCTTGAATACGGTTGATGTCATACAAACTCAAAACAGACGCTTGCGCTCTTGCGCTTGTGCCGCCTTTCGTTACACCTGACATCGAATTACCTTCGATTTTAATCGGACGACCTTCACGTGTTTTCACTAAAACCGAGCAATAGTCGCCACCTTGCACGAAAGACGAAGCGTAATAGTTCGCTATGCCTGGTACAATACTGTCTGGTTTGGTGACGTAAGGAATAGCCCTTTTCACAGGGATTTCACAACTGGCTGCAATCGTTGCTGCACCCAATCCGAAACCGAGATACTTTAAGAAATCACGACGATTTGCTGCGAAACCGTTGTTTTCAGACTGTAAAGCATCTGTCAGTGTTGCTGGAAACTCCTCTTTTGATTGTGCGACAAACTGCTCGTTTCTCGTCAAATCCTCTACCCCAACCCAAACTTCTTGGTTATTAAAATCCATTTTCTTTAATTATAAATGATGAATGATAAATGATGAATTAAATAACATCATCCCTATTCAGATTTTCTTAGTAAAAAATTCAATAAAATGCACCCCTCAGTATAAAAGGGCATTTTCAATAATTTTTCTTTTTTCTATTGCCAATATAAACAAGCACCAAAGTCATAGTAAGTGAAACAAAAATATTCCTAACCCAACTAATCGAACCACCGTTTGAAAATAAGTCGAATAATAATGTGCCTACAAAAGCACTTAAAAACAACCAAACAGCGTGCGGTATCTTATTCATTTTAATGATGAATTATGAATGATAAATGATGAATGTGCTTTAATTTATCATTCATAATTCATCATTAATCATTACTTAATAATGGCATTTTTGACATTCCAAACCACCGATGTCTTCAACAGTCACTTTTTCACGGGTACCTTTTTTCATTTCTTCGTGGTAACGTGCATAGTTTTTATAGAAATCGTTGTCTTTGAATTTTACAGAAGTACCTCTGTGACAATTGATACACCAGCCCATACTGAGGGGTGCATGTTGCTTCAAAACTTCCATTTTTTCAACTTTACCGTGGCAACTTTGACATTCCACTTTACCAACCGTTACGTGTTGAGAGTGGTTGAAGTAAACATGGTCAGGTAAGTTGTGAACACGTTTCCACTCAATCGGCCCTTGAACTTTATCTTTATATTCAGTCTTCAAAGAAGAAGCAATATTATCCCATTGGTCATTGACAAACGCTGTTTCATCACCAGAGGCTTTACCCTCTAAGTCCATTTGACGCTCATCACGATAGTTGAATGAAATCCACTTTTTGAAGATGGCTGCGACTTCTTCTTCCTTCAAGTTGTCATAATTCTGAATGTACTGGCTTGTATAAGGGTCAAAACCAGTTGAAACGAAAATCTTTGTCAATTCTGCTGTTTTGTATTTTGAACCCACCTTAATGGCTTTGTGGCAATTCATACACGTATTAGTAGCAGGAATAACCGCGCTTTTTGAGCGACGCGCCCCGTCATGGCAATATTGACAATCAATTTTATTAATCCCCGCATGTGTCTCATGTGAGAATTTGACAGGTTGGTCAGGTGCGTAGTTTTGTTGGCGACCTAATGAAATCGCATTATTGACCGTAGTATAACCTCCCAAGACAATCAAGGCGAAAATGATAAAACCAATAACTCCTTTGCTTGTCAATGCCTCTGTCCAAGTCCGTTCAGTGAAACTTTCACCTGCTTGTTCAGCCGTCGTTTTTTTCAGGTTATTGATGATACGAGACAAGACGATTGCCAAAGCACCTAAAATGAAGAATGCGACACCATATAATAAGGTGTTGTCTTCTTTCGCTGCTTCTACCTTTGCACCACCGCCATCAGCGACCTTCGCACCACCGCCTTTAACTGTTTCGTCAACATAAGCGAAAATATTATCAATATCTTCATCTTTTAATGTTGGAAACGCATTCATCTGCGTCGGCTTGTATTCATTCCAAACTGCGACAGCCCGTGCATTACCAGAAGCAATCATAGCTTGTGAATTACGCACCCATGAGTACATTAGCTTCATGTCGCCACCCCAATTCTCAACCGCTTTAGCGAGTGGAGGCCCCGTCAACTTGTCTTTCATGTTCTTCGCATGACACTGAGCACAGTTCGCTATGAAAAGGGTTTTACCCGCTTTCGCATCAGCCGCAGACAGTTGGAAAGAGACCAACAACAGTAAGAATACTTGTAAAAACCTGATTTTCAATAAATTAGACATCATTTGTATGACGATTTTATTTTTTAACCTTGAAACAATTGGCGTTTAATTACCAACTGTCCTTGAAAAGTGATGCAAAAATACAATTGCACTTTACTTTACCAAATAGTTAAGAACCTGTTAAATCTATTTAGACGTTTTCTAAATTTAAAACAAAACTGAATTTGTTTACATTAATTTGAAAACTTGAAAATGGAAGTTGAAAATCACTTTTTATTGTGGAATAAAAGTAATTGGAAAGTATAACTCAACAATAAGGTGATTTTTCGTTTCTAAATTTCGGGTGCAAATATAGATATCTATATACGTTTGCCAAATAAATCATTGCAAAACTTTGACAAAAAGTTTTCCACAGTCTTTTTTTTGTCATTCTGAACGAAGTGAAAGAATCTGAATAAATTTTCATTTAGATTCTTTAACTTCGTTCAGAATGACAAAAAAGCTTTTATACCGCTACCGTAGCTTTAATATGCGGATGCGGGTCATAATTCTCCAAAGTAAAGTCCTCATATATAAAATCAAACAGGTCAGATACTGAGGGGTTGATACGCATCGTCGGTAAAGGGCGTAATTCCCTTGATAATTGCAAGTTTGTTTGTTCAATATGGTTTGAATACAAATGTACATCGCCAAACGTATGTACAAACTCACCTGCTTCTAATCCACAAACCTGAGCCACCATCATCGTCAACAACGCATAAGACGCAATATTGAAAGGTACACCCAAAAACGTATCCGCAGAACGTTGATACAATTGACAACTCAATTTGCCATCCGCTACATAAAACTGAAACAAACAATGACATGGCGACAAAGCCATTTTGTCTATTTCTCCTGCATTCCAAGCATTGACGACTAAACGGCGTGAATCGGGATTGCGCTTAATTTCGTTGACCAACCAAGTCATTTGGTCAATCACACGTCCGTCCGATGTTTCCCAACACCGCCACTGTTTGCCATAAACGGGCCCTAAATCGCCATTTTCATCCGCCCATTCGTCCCAAATAGACACTTTATTGTCTTTTAAATACTGAATATTCGTTTCGCCCCGCAAAAACCAGAGCAATTCATAAATGATTGAGCGCAAATGCACCTTCTTAGTCGTCACCAAAGGAAAGCCATCGGCAAGGTCAAAACGCATTTGATAACCGAAGCAACTGATTGTCCCTGTCCCTGTACGGTCTGATTTTTCTGTACCTGTATATAATACGTGTCGTAAAAGGTCGTGATATTGTTTCATGTCGAATGAGTGAGTCTATGATTGAGTGATTTTGAGGGGCAAAGCTACTTTTTTCTTTAAAACTTTAATAATGGCTTTGAAAATTGGTTTCACGTAGTAAAATCTCCCAAAGCATCTTTCACATCGCTTTCCGTTTGCCGCAATTTCTCACGACACAATTTGATGAGTTCGGAAGCTCGCTGCACCTTTTCAGCGAGGGCATCAACCCCAACGTTTTCGCTTTGTAGTTCTGCAACAATGTTTTGGATTTCTTGCATCGCTGCATCGTAGGAAAAATCAGATTTCTTTTTTGACATAACTTGTATTGTTGTATGGCTGTATTGTTAAATTGTTATATGGTTTGACTCGATATAGTGCCGTCTGAAACTTGGGTTTCTATCTTGTCCCCTTTTTGAACCTCGTTAATACTTGAAACAACTTTTCCATTTTTTCTGGTAATAGAAAAACCACGGTTAAGAATAGATTCAAGACTCATTAAGTCTATGATTTTCAAAGTATTATCCAATTGATTGTTTTCAAATTTCAATAATTGAACGACCATTTTAGGTAATTCATTCGCGTAATATTCTATTTTTTGCGCTTGGTTTTTCAAGAAAAAAGATGTTTGAAATTGCAGAAAATTATCAATTTTTGACAAATCCCCCCCCTCAGTATAAAGCCTATTTTGGACATATTGATTCAAAAAATTGCCCATTTCGACAAGGCTGCTTTCAAATTGCACGTTTTGTTCAATCAAAAAATCGGCTACGGCAGTCGGCGTTTTTAAAGCGGTATAAGCGACCATATCCATAACTGTATTATCAACTTCATGCCCTATACCTGTCAAAACAGGCAGGGGAAAACGTGCCACAGCCCGACATACTGAGGGGGTGTCAAAGACCGCTAAATCTAACTTTGCACCGCCGCCGCGAATGATGACAACGGCATCAAAACAGTCTTTTTCAGTTTCGATACGTTGTAATTGTTTCAATAACTCTTTTTCAACGTGTTGACCTTGCATAGCAGATGGAAACAACTGAATATCAAACTTATAGGCATAACTGTTTTCAAAAATATGGTTCTGAAAATCAGCCCAACCTGCTGCAGTTTCGCTTGAAATGACCGCAATACGCTGCCATACTGAGGGGGGGGATAAAGTGGCATTGAGACCTAAAAGTTGTTCGCTTTGAAGTTCTGCAATGAGTTTTCGTTTTTGGATTTCTAATTTTCCAATCGTATATGTCGGGTCAATTTCTTCAAGAATAAGTTTTAAACCATATCGCTCATGGAAATCAAGGCGACCTTTCAAACGTACTTCCATGCCCTCTGAAAGTACTCCCTCTGTAGCCACACCAAAGACACGTTGCATACGCTTGAAATCAGAAGCCCAAACGACAGCAGACATTTCTGCAATAATATCGTCCGCTTCTTTTTCAAGCAAACGGATATAATAATGCCCACGAGACAGCGAAATTTGCCCAATTTCAGCCGTTACCCACACCGATTCACTGAAATTGAGGGCAACAACACGCCGTAAAAACTCGTTGAGTTCATAAAGAGAATAAGTTTTCAATAAAATATTTTAATGGTGAATAATTTAATGGTGAATGGTGAATAATTTAATGTGAATTTATTAGCCGAGCCTGTAACCTTTTTGGATTTAATGCGCTCTTATTAGTATGACAAATAATTAGCTATCAACAGATTGTCAAAATACATCATTAAATTATTCGCCATTCACCAATATCAAAGGTCTGCAAGGTTAAGAAAAAGTCACATTTATTAACAAATTTTTAACCTTAAAATGAACTTTTTCTGTCAAAAAATTGTAATTTTGTTGTCTATAAACTAAAATCATCTGCCACAAATGAAAAATAAGTCTTTAAAATCAGCTTTCTTCGCTTCACTCATTTTGTTGAGTTTTTCTTGCTTCGTTTACGTCAACACAACGCCCATTGAGCGTGCGTTGTCGGTCGAAACAATAACACATACAACAAAATCTGATGAAGAAAAAGCCGAACAGAACTCAAAAATGCCCGATTTAGCCTTAGTAAAAAGTGTATTAACTATATTTCAAAAGTTTTTACCCGCAAAATAATTATGAAATGATGAACTATAAATGATGAATGATGAATCCGTTAAGTATTGACTCACAATGTTTTATGGTTTAAATAATTGTTTTTATTTTATTCTCTTTCATATTAATAGCCATTTAATCATTCAACAAAAAAAGACAGCCATTTTACAAAAATGGCTGTCTTTTTTTGTTGAATGACAGGTATCGGAAGTTCAAATCTACCACTTTAAATTATAACGTATTGTGGCTCAATTCTTAAAAAATTCATCATTTATAATTCATAATTTATCATTTCCAAATAGCTATTTTTTCATAGGAATATAGTTTTTTTCGTATTTATTCCAAGGCATCTTTTTATGATTGTCATCGCCGAAGTATGTAATAATCATCTCAAACTGTTCAGGAGAGCGATATTGAATGGTTTGGATGAGGTTCATATTTTCGTCTAAAAAAACTAAAGTCGGATAGACCATTTGCCCTTGTAAAAGTTCAGAAGCCAATTCGTTGAACCCTACACCGCTTTGACTGACGAAATGGTATGTTTTATCTCGAAAAATAACATCTGCACGGGTTTCAGCATCAAATTTGACGGTCAGAAATTTATCATTGAGATAACCGATTATTTGTTGCTGATTTAAAACATTACGTTCCAATTGCCGAAAACCATCGCTCCACTTTGTGAAGACCTCAATGAGAACCTTTTTATGCGGCTTTTGTACGGCTTGCTCTACTTGATCAATAGAGTACCATTGTAAACTCTCTTGCGCTTTAATATGTGAAAACCCAACCGTTACAAGCAAAATCAACGCAATGAGTGTTGTCTTATAGCTCCTCATGATTATCCAATTATTTTTTATAAAAAATTCTTTATGAACAAAATAACCACTTTAAGACGGAATAACCAAAAGGGAGTTCTTTACTGAGGGGTACTTTAAGAAAACTTTAACCCCCAACGTTAAGCGTTCCTAAAAATAAGTAATTGATTATCAAACAATTGTAGTTTTCGCTCTAACCAAATGAATGGTATTTTTGGAGATAAGACACCACCTTCACTAATATTTTTCGTCGCTGATTTAAATACGCGTGCTTCGTCCCATAGTCCTTTTTCGATAAAAGACTGGAGCAATTGAGCACCGCCTTCGATGAATAAAATACCGATATTTTGACGGCTTAGATCTTTTAAAATATTGGGAATTAAGTGGGTATCAAACTTTATCCGACGATAATATACACTTTGACTATCACTGCTATCTATCAAATCATCCCCCTCAGTATAAATAATGGTTTTGACTGAATTATCAAAAATGTTAAGGTTATTCTGTAAGCGCCTATTTCGGTCTAAAACCACTCGAATGGGCGATTGACCAAAGTAAAGACGATTCGTCAATTCAGGATTATCTAATGCAGCTGTATTTGTCCCGACCATGATAGCATCGGCTCCGCTACGCCATTTATGGACCAGACGCTTCGCATATACATTGCTGATAGGGACGGTTTCATGTGTCTTTCCGATGAAGCCATCGGCTGTTTCAGCCCATTTCAGGATAATAAAAGGGCGTTTTGCCGAAATATTTGTAAAAAAAGGCTGCAATATCGCATGTTTGTTGTTTGAAACGTGGGGAGACAAAAGAGTCACTTCAACACCATTTTGCTTGAGTTTTTCGATGCTTTTGCCAGATACTTTTGGAAAAGGATCGGAATAAGCAATGACAACGCGGGGTATTTTATGCTTTAGAATCAAATCAACACAAGGCGGTGTTTTACCAAAATGAAAGCAAGGCTCGAGTGAAACATAAATAGTTGAAGATTTCAAAAGGATTTTATCCTCTTGTATGACAGAAGCTATCGCATTCACCTCAGCATGCGCGCCACCATAAGGACTTGTCCAACCTTCTCCAATTATTCTGTCTTTAGGAGCAACGATAACTGCACCAACAGAGGGATTAGGTGAAGTGTTGCCAATACCATAACGAGCAAGGTCAAAACAGCGATGAATATATTTATTATCATTAATCATAATTTTATAGCTTAATAATTTGCAATTCTAAAAAAAACAACTTAATTTTAACACAAAATTTACAAACCGTTGAAATCTAAAACAATACATCCCGCGTTAATATTAAAGGAATAACAAAGTATATTGTAAATTTACTGAAAAATTTATGGGAAAACAATTGTTGTTCCTACATCTTTTTATAATTTTGCTTCTATCGAATGCTTAACTAAATTTTGAGGAACCACGATGTAAAACAATATTCACTCATCAAAAATAATTGAAACGTGTTAGTAAAAATCAAGCTTAAAAACTCGGACGATAGTGTTATCGTTGACGACAAAATCTATGAATATTTGACCACAGATTCTTATCTGTCTCAAGTAAAATTTGTAGATAATCTACGCAAACACTCAAGCGGTTGCGTAGTATTTCAAAAAACGTGGAAAAAAGCAGATGGTAGCGGTTACAAAACAGAAACCATCTATCTCCACAAACTTTTAGCGGAAAAATTTCTCGCTGACCAACGCTCAAGCATCAAAAACCTTGTTGGTGCTAAAAACGGTGACAAATTGGATTGTCGCATTGACAATATCGTTTGGCGCAGCCGTGCTGTTGCGAGTCGGCAGAGAAAAACGAGTAACCACGTAGGTTATACGGGTGTTTACAAGGAAAACAACCGCTACCGTGCGGTCATTTCTGCCAACCGTAAATCTATTCATCTGGGTATGTTCGACACTGCCGAAGAAGCTGCTGATGCGTATAACCGCAAAAGTCGTGAACTTTTTGGTGAAGACGGCAAGGTGAACAAAATCAATCGTTAAAAAAGTCTGCTGACAAAAACTAAAAGGCAAAGAGCAAGTGAGAACTTGCACTTTGCCTTTTGCCTTTTTTAGACCCCCTCAGTAAAAAGGCAATTTGCAAAGGGCAAAAGGCAATAAGCAATAAGGGGATTAAATTTAGAAATCGTTCTATGACAATTTAAAACCCTACATAAAATAAAAAAAATGCCCTTTCAAGTAAAACTCGAAAGGGCATTTTTATTATCTATCTCTATACTCAGTTGAAAATGGTTTGAATAAAAGTGTTGTAACAACAAACTGATTTTCAATGCTTTGAATTAATTATCCATTATCAACTATCCATTATCCATTAAAATCTATTTCCCATCAATTTGGGCTATATAACTTAAAGCGGTTTTGTTAGTAGGATCAATCGCTAATGTTTTATTGAAAAACTCTTTAGCTTTTACCAAATCTTGTAACGTACCGTGGTAAATACCCAAATAGTTATAAGCTGTTGGCACATAACCTTTTGCGCGCTCATCGTCAGGTTTAGCTTCATAAAGCTCAATCAACTTTTCATAAGTCGGTTTTGCCAACCAAAGTGGATTCGTTTCTGAAGTATCCAATTGTGTTTGTGACAAACCTTTGAAATAATAACCATCAGAACCATTAGGTACAATTTCGATATATTTATCAGCGTATTTAACCGAACGCTCATATTCACGTGTGACAGCGTTGGCATAATACATTGCTAAGAAATATTCAGAATAAGTTCCTTTACAGTCTTTTGCGACCTTTTTATCGAGCATCGCCAAACCTGCTTTGATATTTTTCTGACCGTAATAAGTTGTGATAAATCCTGAATAAATCTCACAAGTTCTTGAAGAATCTAATTTCATGACTTCTTCTGAAAACTTGATGGCTTCTTCCATATTACCTAACTTTTGTGCCGATTGTGCCGCATAGTTGTAATCATAGTCCACGACACGATCAGCTGGTAACATGTGGAACAATGTTTTAGAAGTCTTGTTAGATTCTTCCATCAACATTTTCCAATCATCACCAAAAGGCGGCTCATAGTTCTTTTCTTTTTCAATCAAAAGTGCTTTTTCATAATAAGACCATGCCAACCAACGATAAACGGTCGGATATTTTTCTGCATTAGTTGCCGCAAATTTCTTTGATTCTGCAATCGCACGGTCATAATCTTTAGCATTGTATGTCAAAAACTTGATAAAACGTAAACGTGCATCAGGGTCTTCAATTTTTGTTCTTGCCAAATAGCAGTCCAAGTCACCTGTTACTTTATTAAAGTCACCATTGTTGTAGTGCAATTCAGCCAAAAGTTTACAAAAAGCCGCATAGCTATCGTCCACCTTACGACCTGCTTCTGCCTCTTCGATGGCTTTGTCAAACTTACTGGCACGTTGCCAAATCAAGGCACGTTTCAAGTAAACTTCAGGATTTTTAGGGTCTTTTTGAGACGCTGTTTCGTAGTCGCTCATCGCACCACCTGCATCGTTTTTAGCCATTTTAGCATCACCCATCTTAATCCAGACGATTGCCGGCTTAGGTTCAATATCTCGAGCGCGGGTATAATTAGCAACCGCTTGCTCAACATTTGGGTGTCTGCTGTTCAGATAGGCATCACCTATGAGCATATAGATATCGGGATGTCCTTCTCTATATGGTCTGGCTCTTGAACTACGTATAGCCGTTTCGAAAAGGTCTTTAGCTTCTTCTGGGTTTTTTGCATCAAGCAACAATTTTCCCATACCTACAAGGCAATGAGGGCTTTTCTTTTCGAGTGCTAAACCTTTATTGAATTGCTCCCGAGCTTTCTCCATTGCTTTTTGCGGGCTTTCCTCAATTAAGTTCCGATAATCGGACTCGCCAATCCAATAGTAAGCCTCCGCTTGTTTTTCTGTTTCTTTTTCTGAAGCAATGTACGTTTCGAGCATTGCTTTTGCTTCTTTGTAGTTTTCGTTGACGATTTTTTTCTTAGCCTCGTCTAAAGCTGTCTGTGCGTTTATTGTCCAAGAGAAAAGGAGTAGCGCGGCAAAAATCTTAATTTTTTTCATTGTCAATTTTATGTTGTGGATGTTGTGAAGAATATGTTTTTACTAACGTCGCTTTGAATCGTCATGTATTGAGTTGCTCGTTTTAAAAAAGGAATCATGATAAATTTACAAGAATTTTACCCCCCTCAGTATTTTGGACTATTTATTTAAAAATTTGCCAAAACCATGCAAAACCCATACTTTCTACTCATTACTACTATTAAGACGCAGACAAACAAAAAGGTTTCTCCAATTTTAGTTAATGAAATTTTAAACTTTACAAATACCTGTTTTCCGAATTATTATTAAAAGATGCACAAAACTACAAAATGGTTGTGCCTAACAAAGGCAAACGCTTAAAAAATTTTATTTCGTCGTCTTCAAACGTTCAAATTAAAAATCTTTACTGTTTTGAATTAAAAACACTTTCAATGGGTACATTTCAGCTTTATGGCTGATTGCCTACCTCGCCAACGGGTCTTACTTTCATCTCCATGTTCCGCTCTTGCTGATTGACAGGTAAAAGCCCTGCTTTCAAAAGAATTGTTTGACCAATCTCTCCATATATAAAGGTGGTGAAACCTGTTGCTAAACCCGCACGCCTTTCGCGTTGAATCATATAGACGGCTCTACTGAGGGGGTATTTACCTTCTATCAAATTGAGTTGATAGGGTTTGTAGAATACTTTTTCACCAGCCCGAGCGATACTGACAAGCCGTGTTTTTTTCAAATATTCATGTGTCACAGGGTCGTCGGAGTCTGAAATCCAACTCCAACCGATGACACCTAAAGCGTTCTCATGCGTAGAGACATAATTGACCGCTTCAAGGTTCGATTTCGAGGAATACGCATTTTTAGGCATTTCGGTCAAACCCGCCATTTTGAGTAAATAACTCACTGTTCCAGAGTTGGGATTGTCAAAAACAATGGAAATATCGCCTGACCGTTTGCTACTGATTTGCGACCAATTTGTTATCTGCCCCTTCAAAATACCCAAAACCTGCTCATAAGTCAATGCCGTATCTCGATTACTGGGATTGACAATAAGGGCAATGGCATCGGTACATATCTGGGTTTGCAAAGGCACATAATTCATGCTTTTGAAAGCCGCCATTTCCTGTTCGCTCAATTGCCGCCCAACCATAATGACTTTTGCACTGTCCTTATAAAGGTCTTGAATACAGTCGTATTCAGAGCGTTCACGTACAGTCAAATGTACTTTTTCGTAGTGATGTTGAAAAATATCTGCTTCTGCCAGAGCAATCGGTGTCAATGTTTCGTCAACCGAAACATTGATTTTACCTGATATAGGCGTATCAATCTCTTCATTCGCAGATGAAGATTGATTGGCACAACCCATTGAAAAGCAAACAATTACGGTTAAAAATAAAACCCATTTTTTCATTTCTGTCATCTTATTTTTAGTTTTCTACGGAAGACTTATCCATGCCTTTCCGCGCACGATACATTCTGAATAGACCATACACCAAGCATAAACTGCCAAAAATCCATCCGAATGCTTTACTGCCTGTCATTATTAAACCAGCATCTGTCGTGAGTACGACCATGCCGAGTACCAAATAGCCTATGGATATAAACATCCGAAAATAAAACGGCAGCATACTTTTTCTTTCCTCGCTCATAATTCTTAGTTTTTCGCAAAAATAGAAATTTAATTAGGAGTTAAGGGTTGAGGGTTGAGACTTATTTTGAAAAATAATGCTCAACCCTCACTTCCTAAGCCCTATTTATTCCAATCTAAATTTTATCGGTAAGGTAAAAGCAACGGAAACCGCTTTGCCATTTTGTTTGCCTGGATTCCATTTAGGCATCATCTGAATCACCCGCACGGCTTCTTCATTCAAACCGCCGCCTAAACCTCTTTTGACAGCAATATCTCTAATCGTTCCATCTCTACCGACCACAAAACCAACATAAACCGTCCCATCTATGCCGTTTTCACGGGCATTCGAAGGGTACTTAATATTGTCTGACAAATACCGATACAAGGCTTTGAGACCATCCTTGAACTCTGGTTGTTGTTCGACAACGATAAACGCTGGGTCTTCAATCACTTTTTTATCGTCTTTCTCAGGTGGCGGCGGCAAAGAGACCGTTGGTACTGAGGGGGGTATATAAGCCGTTGTTCTTTCACCTTCGACATTTTTATTGCCGATTTGAATTGACGAATCTAAAGGCGGCACAATTACCGTCCGCTCTTTTTCTAATTCAATTGTGACTTTTGGCATAGTAAAACGCTGAATCGCTATTTTTTTTACTGGCGGCGGCGGTAGTGGTGGCGGCACGACAGGTTTTTTAATTTCCTGTTTTGGCGGCTCAATCAAAGTAACTTCAGTATTGTCAGAAAGCAGCTTTTTAGAAGTCATTTTAACTGCTATCAAAGGGCTGCTGACAAGTAAAAGGAAAAAGGCTAAACCTGTAAAAGCGGCTTTTTGAATACGTTTTCCATAAGCTTTACGAAGGGCATACGCGCCATAGGCTCGGTTGCGATGCTCGAACAAAATATCGTCCAAGTCGCGTTCCAAATAATTTTCCATGAAACGAGAATTTTAAGAAATGAGAGAAATAGTTGTTTAAACCTACGACGCGCCGTTAAATAATAAGATGATACTGAGGGGGTGTTTTGGTGTGTGGGAAAACTCTTTTTTTAAATAAAAATCAATTTTTGATGCCTAAATACGTAGAATCCATCGCTTCCATCTTCGCCAAAGTAAAAACGGCATTGGTGATACTCAATTCGTCAATGGCATCAATCAAGTGTTTGTAATGTGCTTTTTCTGTTGCTTTCAGCAAAACGATAAGCGGCTTTTCATTGTTGAAATACACCTTTGCTGCTTCTTGACGCTTCAAAATAAGTGCACGTAAGCCATTCCTTGAAAAGTCAACGCTGTCTGCCCTACTCTGTTCAACCGACGGACACGTATAGTATTTGACGTAATTCGTCTCGTCAAGGATTAAGGTTAAGGCACGATTGCAATTCAGTTTCGTGTAAATATCTCCGCCATCATAAGGTTCAATCATTTTGATGACTTTTGGCTTTGAAAACGAAGTTGCCAGCATAAAAAAAGTGATGAGTAAAAAACCTAAATCCACCATGGGTGTCATGTCCACATACGGGGATTTGGTCTTAGTTTGAAATTGAGCCATAATACATAGATTTAAAATGTGAAGAAAATAGATTTAATAATTTCTAAATTTAATTCCTTTTTTGCCTCTTACATGTGCAAATTGCCTTTTTTACTGAGGGGGCCCTTTTTCAGCTTTGCGCTTAATCCAGACACGTCTAAAAATCCAAAATAAGCCGCCAAACACCACCAGAATAGGCAAAATGGCGACTAAACCTATAATAATATCCAACAAAGTCTGCCAACCGCTTACAAAACCATCACCTAAACGAGACCAAAAACTGCGTGGTGAACCGCTTCTACCCAATATTTCCTTATAAAAAACAAGTGTTAAAGTGCTGTATGAGACTTGACTTGACAAGTAGCGCAAACGTCCTTCTGCGGATTCTATTTCTTCACGGACGGTGTTCAACTCACGCCTAACCTCCATGATTTCTTTAATACTTTTGGCTTGTTTCAAAATGGCGAGGTACTGACTTTCAAGCGATTTTTTGGTTCTGATTCGTGTCGTTACATCAATAAATTCTTCTGTAACATCTTGTGTATGAATGTTTTTTGAATCAAAATATTCTGCATTTGAATTAATGACCAGCATCAATGAATCGAAATATTGCGCAGGTACACGCACCGTCAAGTGCATCTCCGAATAAGTACCATCACCCGTTTGACTTTCTTCATTGACATAACCTTTCAGTGCATTGACAGAACTGATTATAGCTTGTCGGGTTTTACCCAAATCCTTGGTTTTGAAGCGAAGATCTCCTGTTTTGATGATTTTACGGTCAATAACCGCTTCTTTTTGAGGCTCTTGCTGTTCATCGCCATTTTCTAATTTAAAGTGTTTTGTACCGTCTTCTACTTTCAAAGCGTCATTTTCAGTTGGCGGAGGTGGCGGTGGACTTGCCTTGTCTTGGGGCGGTGGTTCATTCAGCATAACTTCTTTTAATTCCAACTTACTTGAATCCGTATTTGGAGATTGATGACACGACACGACAAGTAAAAATAGAATCCATACTGAGGGGTGCATCGATGAGATTATTCTTTTCATTTTAAGCAGTTTTAATTGTGATTTTTAAAAAATGAACACAAATAAGTAGATGCACAAAGGCAACGTTTTGGTGTTTCATTCTTTAATTAAGTCAATTATTCTTATCTTTGCAGCCTTTTTTGACATAAATACCTGTAAAATCCAGAATGATGCTCGATAAAAACTATTGGAAAAACCGTTGGCAAACAGACTCTACACCTTGGGACGCAGGCGAAGCCACAACGCCGATTCGTGAATTCGTTGATTATCTTGTTGAAAAAAATACAGATAGAAGCCTCCGTATTTTGATACCAGGCGCAGGGAGTGGGCATGAAGCCGTTTATTTTTATCGACATGGTTTTCATAATATAACAGTATGTGATTGGGCAGAAGAAGCCATTGAAAAACTGAAAAAACAGTTACCTGATTTAAAAGAAAGTCAGTTGGTTGTTGGAGACTTTTTCGACTTAAAAAGTACGTTTGACCTCATCATCGAACAAACCTTTTTCTGCGCCATTGACCCTTCACTACGTCCTAAATACGCTCTAAAGTGCTTTGAACTGTTGGATACTGAGGGGTCAATTAACGGTGTTTTGTTCAATCAAAGTTTCCCATTTCAAGGACCGCCTTTTGGTGGAACATGTGAGGTATACCGACCCTATTTTGAGCCTAATTTCGATATTCTAACTATGGCCGAGTGTAAAAATTCTATAAAACCAAGGATAGGTACAGAGCTTTGGGTACATTTAAAAAAAACGACATATACAATATGAGTAACATTCTATTCGTTTAGCAGAATAAATTAACAGTTATTATTAGATTTACCAATTAATATTCTACCAACATTATATTTATATAAAAACAATGCTTTTTTTTAAGGTTCTTTAAAATTTTAACATTTTTGTTATATCAATCCGCAAGATTTTTTTCTATCATTGCGTCTGAACACAATTTATCATTGCTTTGACATGAAAAACAGCTAAAAATATTTCTTAGGACACACTTTTTTGACAATCGTTAGTAAAAATATGAAAAATAAAATTACGAATCTTCAGGTTCAGGTTATTACGAAAAATCTATTTACCAATTTTCTGAAACCACAAAATATCGTTAGACTCACCGCTGCAACTGCCATTGGCACTGCTGCTCTTTTCCTAACAGAAGCAACCCAGCTAACTTCTTTTATTTCTAAAAATGGCAACGTTTCACCCAAGTTGAGCGCATTTTCTATCGTTTCTCCTACGATTAAATATGGCTTTGCAATGGATACATTCAATGTTATTGAAGATAAAATTCAGCATGAGGATGTTTTTACCGTCATGTTGACCAAGCGTGGAATGACCGCTCGACAAGCAGATAGTTTGGCTCGTGTCGCTAAACCCTATTATGATTTTGAAAAAATTCAAGACGGAAAACCTTTCACCGTTTTAAGTCGCGACCCACGTACAGGTTATGATTATTTCATCTACGAACCTGATGCGAAGCGTTATGTCATTGTTGACATAAAAAATATTTCAATCCAAGAAGTTAAACGTGATGTCAAAATACGTGAGTTTGAAATCGCTGGAAAAGTCAAAAACTCATTGTGGGAAACCATGGTTGAACAAGGTTTAAGCTATGCTTTAGCTGATGAAGTAGAAGATGCCTTGAAGTATAAATTTGACTTACGCAAGTTCAATGACGGCGATGAATACAAACTGATTTGGGAAGAAGAACTTGTCGAAGGTCAATCAGTAGGTGTAAAAAATTTGAAAGGAGTTTCTATCAAAGAACGTAATGCCGAAAAACCTGTTTTGGCGATTTATTACGATAATGGTAATGAAAAAGGCTGGTATGAAAAAAGCGGTCTTCCGATGCGGGATGGTTTCTTAAAATCTCCTTTGAAATACAGCCACATCACTTCACATTATAGTAAAAACCGTTTACACCCGATTTTAGGCTACAATCGCCCGCACTTCGGTACAGATTATGCGGCACCACAAGGAACGCCTATCTTATCTGTTGCGGATGGCGTTGTAACTGAGGCATCTCGGACAAGTGGCAACGGAAACTACGTTAAGATTCGCCACATGAAACCTTACGAAACGCAATATTTACATATGTGTCGTTTTGCAAAAGGCATTTCATCAGGCACAAGAGTCAAACAAGGTGAAGTCATTGGTTATGTCGGTCAAACAGGTTTAGCTACGGGACCTCATGTTTGTTTCCGTTTCTGGAAAAATGGCAGTCAGGTCAATCACTTAAATGAACGCTTACCACAAGTGTCCACTTTTACTTCTTCAGACCGCGAAAAATTCAAGGTTGTCAGCGACCAACTCGCTTCACGCCTCAACAATATTCCTTTCCTTTCTGACGAAGATGCGAAAAAACTAAAACGCGAGTTTTTGTCATTACGTGGAAAACCTTAATAAGTAAAAAGTTAAAAGTGATAAATGAAAAATGCCGTATTTGAATATTTCAAGTACGGCATTTTTCATTTATCACTTTTAACTTTTCACTTTTCACTATATTTGCGCACAATTTATTATCAAACAATATTTCTTAATTATGAATCAACCTATTAAAGTCTTCAAGTTCGGTGGCGCATCGTTGCGTGATACAGACAATATTAAAAATGTTGGAGATATCCTTCAAAAATTCAGTTCTGAGAATCTACTCATTGTCGTTTCTGCTATGGGCAAGACGACAAACGCCTTAGAAGAAATCGTTGCATCTTATTGTGAACGTGATGGCAAAGCACTCAGTATTTTACAGGGTATTCGTGAAAAGCATGAAGCACTGATGGCAGAATTATTTGATGCCACTGATGATATTTATGCACAAGTGAACGATACTTTCGTTGAAATCGAGTGGATTTTAGAAGACGATCCACATGACGAATATGACTATATTTATGACCAAATAGTATCTGTTGGCGAATTACTGTCTTCAAAAATCGTTGCTGCTTACTTGAATAAAATCGGTCTCAATACAAATTGGCTTGATGCCCGTGATGTCTTAAAAACAGACGAAACTTGGCGTGAATCAGTTGTTGATTGGCAAGCAACCAAAGCCAATGCTCAAAGTATCATAAAACCGTTGTTTACTGAGGGGTCTAAATTTGTCATGACACAGGGCTTTATTGGCTCAACAAAAGACAATAATACGACAACACTTGGGCGAGAAGGTTCAGACTATTCTGCTGCCATTTTTAGTCATTGTTTGAAAGCCGCAGGTATGTATATTTGGAAAGACGTTTCAGGTGTATTGTCAGGCGACCCACGTGTGTTCAACGATGTGGTTAAACTCGACCAAATCAGCTACGAAGAAGCGGTTGAGATGACTTATTACGGTGCAACTGTTGTGCATCCACGTACCATTCAGCCACTCATGGCGAAGAATATACCTTTAAACGTCCGTTCGTTCCTTGACCACGATGCCGTTGGCACCATCATTTCAGCCGAAGCCCCCCCTCAGTATCCGCCGATTTTGATGGCTGAAAGAAACCAAGTATTTCTAAAAATATCGAATAGAGATTACACATTTTTAGTCGAGTCGCATATCCGTGATTTATTCGAGATATTTACAAAATACCACATTTTTGTCAACCTTATGCAAAATTCAGGGGCTTATTTCTACATCAGCATGACCCATGCACCTGACCGTGAGCGTTTGCTCATGCGTGATTTAAGAGAAAAATTTGAGGTTGAAGAGCATCCAAAATGTGATTTATTCACCGCTCGACATCCAACACCTGAAATCCAAGACACCTTAAAAGAAGGCAAACGTGTCTTATTTGAAAAAACAATTCCCGACACCTACCAAGTGCTGGTCGGGTGATTCGGGATTCGTTATTCGGGATTCGTCACCTGTAAAAACGATTAACGACGAATAACGATTAACGAATAACGATTAACGAATAACGAACATGGCTAAAGACATTGAAAATCAAGCAGATGTAGAGTTGCTTGTCCGCACATTTTATGGTCGTTTACTCGACGACCCATTTATGTCTCCTTTTTTTGAAGGCTTAGATTTTGAGCGTCATTTTCCACGCATGATAGCGTTTTGGTCATTTATACTGCTCAATACTGAGGGGTTCGGTGGTAATGTCTTTGATGCACATCGCCGTTTAGCGATTGATGAAAGGCATTTTGAACGCTGGATTTCAACTTTTCACGCAACCGTTGATGACTTATTTATTGGCAATGTAGCAGAAACAGCTAAAACTCAAGCAAGTGTTATTGGCTTTGGATTTCAGTCCAAAATGCGCTTTTTGAGGGGTGAGAATACATTTTAAGATTTTAAAGAAGAAAGACGTTAAGATGTAGCATCTTAACGTCTTTCTTCTTTAAATCCTAAACCTTCAAACTTATTTGTTCTCCAACCGATTCATATCTGAATAAAAAATCAACATCCAATCATTGTCACGCTTCAAAAAGCGGCGCATAATGCCGTATTTCGATTTTTTTTCAATGATAATTTCATTCACCATAATCGGCATCGGTTGCTCAAATTCACGGACATATAGTGAATCGCTGAATTGACCCAAACGGTGCATCACCCATTTATCTGCCGTCCAACGAAATTCAGAAACATTTTTTGTACTGTCAGACAGATTCCCTGACGGATAACCTTCAAGCGGGAACTGAATATGAGCCATTTGATAGGCACTATCGTTGTGAAATTTATTGTAAAACGTCACAAACTCTTCCGAAAGACCTTGTGCCTCTTTTTGAGACAATTTCACATCGTTTTTACAACTGATGAATAACAGAACCGCACATCCTAAAAGGGACAATGACCAATGACTAATGAGTTTTTTCGATTGCATAGACTAAAATATAATTTTTAATTTTTTGATAATAAATATCGAATTGATGTTGGTGATGGTCTTTCTCAAGAGACCCCTCAGTAACTTTCGTCGCATGAGCCGTTTCTGTTGGCATTACGTCAAAAGGTTTAATTTTAAGGTGTTTCCTAAAATCCATCTCCTTGTGACCATAGGTTTTGAAAAGTGCTTCTTTCGCTCCCCAATAAACGTGAAGATGTTCTAAACGATTGTTAGGGTCAAGGTTTTTAAATTTATTTTCATTCATAACACGAGCCGCGACACGCTCAACTTTTGACGTAAGATATTGAATATCAATACCTACAACATGCTCGCTGATGATGCCCGCCACATATTCACCTGAATGACTTATTGATAAATGTAAATCTGAATCCTTAAAAAACGGCTTCCCATTTTCATTTTTAACAATCGAATATGCCCAACCTGTCAACTGCCTTAACAACAATTTCCCCGCCAGTTTCTCTAATTTTTTACGCCCTGTTGCAGCATCAATTTCAGCCCGTTCAACCTCGGTCAAAGGCAATTTCCCAAGGAAAAAGTCCTCATCTTCTGTGATGTGCCAGACACCCAAACGTCCATGAGGTTCTGTGATATGATACTCTTGTAGCGGCATTTTATAACAGCAATTTTTGCGCGAAGCCGTAAAAGTACAACAAAGGAGTCGGTAAAGAACAGGGTTTTCTAAAAGAAGGCTTTGAGTTCATCAATTTTACATAAATTTAGGGTTTAAATTGGGGTAAACGAGGACAAAAATGGCTTTTTTACCCTTCTTTTTAACATAATCAATAAAATCTTCTTAGACGTAGAGACTAATGAAAACGACATTTGCCGCTATATTTTTATCTTTAATTTTGCTTTTTTCCAACTGTAAGGAAGCGTCAAGAGCGCAGCTTATCCTTCCAGATATATTGCGCTCGACAGCAAATGAGGCGCATTTGAGTCGTGATTTAGGCGATTGTATACTGTTTCATTATATCGGTTGTGGTGGTTTTCTGATACAACAGGGCAATGAGGCGGTGTTATTAGACCCTTATTTTAGCAATGCTACACTTATGAAAAACCCGTTTCAAAGGCTGCAATCGGACACCTCATTAATTGATAGTTTTTTTATTCAAAAATTCAAAAACCGTAAAGATACTGAGGGGGTCATTCAAACGGTACTCATCTCTCATGCACATCATGATCATTTGGCGGACTTGCCGAGCCTTTTGAGGCGTAACCTTAATTTAGAAAAAACAACCGTTGTCGGCAGTCAAACGACGAGCAACATTCTTCAATCATACCGTTTAGGGTTCGATGCACATCAGCAAATGATAAGTTTTGATACCCTTTTTGAAAAAAAAGACAAGCGCACACGTTATATATCACCAAGCGGACGGGTTCAGATAACGGCAGTAAAAAGTGAACATGCTCCTCACATTTTGGGCAAAAAACTGCCTTTTATTGGTGGAGAGGTCAAAAATGTACCTAAAACCCCTCCGACAAAAGCATTAGACTTCAAGGAAGGAGTGAATTATAACTTTATGATTGATTTTTTAAATACCAACGGTTCAATTCATTTTCGTATTTTCTCAAATGCAGGTGCCGCAGCAAACGCGCCTATTGGTTTCCCTTCCCCTTCCCTATTATCAGAAAAAAAAGTTGATATTTTGTTACTTTGCGGAGCTAATTACAATCAAGTTAAAGGTTATCCTGATAAACTTATATCACTCATAAAACCCCAAAAAGTTTTTGTAGCCCACTGGGAGGATTTTTTTACACCTATCCCAGATTTGCTTAAAAAACCGCGTGTCGTACCTATGACAAATATTCCTAAATTTATTGAAATTTTAAAAAAAACAATGCTCGAAAATGGCATTGAACCGAAGCCGATTATAGTCCAACCCTTGACAACAATTAAGATAAAATACTGAGGGGATGATTTATTCTAATCTGTTAATACCCAATATCCTCTACATAAAATTATTTTTCAATTTATTCACATATTTTTGGAACTATTTATATCATAACTTGCTTTTTAAAAGAAGTACACAATAGCAAGTTTTCTTTATATTGTTATCTTTTTTTACCCACACTAATACGCGTTAACTTTAAAATTTATCTTTCATCTTAAAACGCATCCAAATGAAAATCTTAAAAAAACTTTCCGTTTTTATCCTTCTTTTAGGATTCCTGACCCATTCTGTCCATTCACAAGTCAATCTCTCTATGGAATTACGCTTCGGTTTGGGTTTTAATCTCTACTTCGCACACCCATTCAAAATCAACCAACGGTTTCCTGGTGTTAAAGTATTTGGCAGCTTCATTTTGGTCGGTGATGTTCGCAAAAACATCCGTACCAACTATGGTGCAACACTTACTATCTACACCAAAACACTTGGTAATGACTTAAATCCACTGAAAAGAGACCTTCAAATTGACTTTGTAAATTCGCTCCTTTTGGGTTTTGTCAGTAACGACACTGTGGCTTATGTTAAATATTTACGCACCCTTAATAACGCCCCGTATTATAACATGCGACACAACAACAAATATGCGTTATTTATAGGCACTAATTTCATATTGAACAATCATCGCCGTAATCAAGCGGTGGGTTCAATAACAGGTACAATTGGCGATTTTTCCATAAATTATTACAATGACGGTGGTATTCCGATTGATATAGTAGGTATCGGCGATGGTTTCGACCGTTGGTGGACAGGTGGTTTTATGTTTTTATGGCATACACACAATAAGGATTTGGTCGGCAAATACCATTCTTTCAATCGTATCGAAGCGAGTTTTGACCAATTTACAGGCTATGCACCTTTGATTTATGAATTGTCTAATGTCTTGGGCATCAATATTCCAGAATATAATATGACTCGAAGTAAAGACACGCTTTTCAATGCCATCACCCCTGGAACTTTTAATTCTGCAGCATATAATCTAAAAGTGTATTTAAACGAAAATTTGGGTTTCGATGCAGGTATTATGGGTTCATTGACCTCTAAAAAAGCCTATTATGGCATACAGGACATCATTCACCGCAACGGGCAGTTTCCGTTACATCCCAATAAAGACATCAATCGTTTTACAGTTGGTTTAACTTTTAATAAAAATGGTTATGAAAACAATAATAAAAAATGAGGCATTGCGCTTCCTCGTATTGACATTTGGCATCTTGTTTTTGGCTCATTGCAGCAATCGAATGGCTGAAAACACATCGCTTATGCCCACATATTATGACATTTTTGACTCGACGATGCTCGTAAGAGTACAAGAGTACGCTACTAAGGATTCATCAGGTATGCAAAATAAAAATTTTAATATTTTAGCCGCGACAATTGAGGAAAAATATTCGGCAGAGTTCTGTGAATGTTTAGTTGAATCAGAAAATGTCTTGCATTTGACATTGAAATCAAACAGAAATGACTGTTTTGATAATCCTGTTGGTTATCAACGATTTCGGCTCACAAAGTTTAAATTGGAAACAAAAGAGGGTAGCTTTTTGAATTTTTACACCTTTGCATCCATTAAAAAAGACACCAATCGAGCAGAGCGGATGCAAAATTTTTATATCAGTGAAATGAATAATAGTAAAGAAATGCCCAATCCGCTGCTTTTTAAAAAAAGATATAATTACGATTTTCCAAGTTGGATTCCTTTTTCGAAACGTGAACGCAATTCAAATGTCACTTACGAATTTCGCTGGAAGACGACACTTCCTGGTAGTAATATTTGTTTTACACATATTGTCAATCGTGATTTCAATATGATTAGTGGCAACAAGCCCTTGGTTTATGATATTGCCCACAGTTTTGACATTAAAGGGATTTTGTTGAAACGTCAGGACAGTTTGGACAATAAACTGGTGAGACGATAATACCCCCTCAGTAAAAATAGAGAAATAAAGGATTTAACTGGATTTAATGCTCAAAAACATTGTATCCTGTTAAATCCTTTGTTCTTTTACAGAACTTAGGAGGAAAAACCCTTTTTGAAGCTAAGTAAAAACCCTAACTTATTGATTATCAACATTTACAAAATTTTAAAAAATTCGTAAATGTCTAATAATTCAAATAAATACATTATTTTATATTCAAATAACAAATATGCTAAAAAAAGTATTACTCACAGGCGCAGATGGCTTCCTCGGTAACAATATTGTCAGAGAATTATTGAATCGTGGTTACGAAATCAAAGCCTTTATTGAACCGTCTCGACAGCCCAAAACCCTTGAAGGATTGCCTAATTTGACGTTTTTTCGTGGTGATTTGTTGAATCCCAATGATGTGGAACAGGCAATGGAAGGCTGTCCTTTTGTCATTCATGCAGCGGCAAACACAACTGTTATTCCTGCAAGGTCTGAAATCATTCGACGGGTCAATCTCGATGGCACAAGGCATATTATTGCCGCAGCGATTAAGCATAAAATTCAACGATTGGTATTCATCGGGACAGCAAATACCTTTGGTTTTGGTACAAAAGAACAGCCAGGATATGAAGGTTTGCCTTATACAGGCGCACAATATGGCTTGGATTATATGGATAGTAAATATGAAGCTTTTTTAGAATTAATGACAGCCGTGAAAGACAATCAACTACCCGCTGTTGTCGTCAACCCAACTTTTATGCTCGGGCCTTATGATGTCAAGCCCAGTTCTGGGGCGATGATTGTCAACCTTTATCAAGGCAAAATACCTGGTTATTCAAGCGGTGGGCGCAATTATATTTATGTCAAAGACGCAGCTTGTGGCGTGGTCAATGCCTTAGAAAAAGGTAAAATTGGAGAAAGTTACATCATGGGCAATGTCAATTTGTCCTACAAAGAAGCCTTTTATCTCATCGCTGATACGATTGGGGCAAAGCGTCCGTCCATTTATTTCCCTGCTTTTGTCACCAAAGCGTTTGCATTATTGCTCACTTTTATTGCCAAAATACAAGGAAAACTGCCCAATATCAGCTACCCAATGGCTAAAATCGGTTGTCACGGTCATTATTTTACAGCCGCCAAAGCGATTAGAGAAATTGATTTGCCACAGACCCCCCTCAGTATCGCCATCCGTGAATCGTATGAATGGCTGCGGGACAATGGGTATTTGGAAAAGTGATTGATAGACGTAATTGAATTACGGGGAGGTCAACCTAACTATATTATACTTTCAAAAGAGGATTGAACGCAAGTTCATCTTGCACTTTTTTAACAAAAACAGTATCTACCTCCAAGATATCAGCAATCTGATTGTTTGAGAAGTTTTTTAATTTAAGCATATTGATGATAGCGATACGGGTAGCTTCTTGTCTCCCTTCTTCAATACCTTTTTCGATACCTTTTTCGATACCGCGTAATTCAGCTTTTTCTTCAGCAACTTCAAAAATGGTTTTAATATTTGCGACCATGTTGGGTTTTAATTTTTGTTGAACGATTTGATTAAATTTATCTGCTTCCAATTGCGAACGTCTTTGAACATACTCTAAAAGCATTTTAAAAAATGATTGAAAGACGATTTCACTCGAAGAAGTTTCTACAAATTTAAGTATTTCTGCCAAATTATCTTGAAAAAACTTTTCATCATGGGCAAATTTTAAAGCGATAAAAGCCGACCTCAATACTTTTAGGTCAATCATTTCTTCTATTTCCTTCTTGCTCATGCTTGTAATATCTATGAAAATATAGTGCGGGGCAGGTAAATATTTCAGTATTTCAGGTGGCAAATGAGGTTCGTAGTCCTCAAAAACCATTTTTTTTGCCCATTTTGTTTTCCCATGGTAAAGAATAATCGGGATGATGATACTGGGTTTTCTTTTGTTTTTTAAGTCAGTACCAATAATGGCGTAACGATACCTTTCGACCTGCCCTTCGATGGGGTCAGTCGGTTTTGAGCTTTTATGTTCCCAAAGAAAGCAAAAACGGAAATTGGGTAAATCAGCTAAATTCTGAATATCCTTAGGCAATTGCTCTTTCAACAAAGCACATTCGTGAATGCTATCGGAATATTGAGCAACTAATTTATTGTCAATATGAGCATCTGAAAGTGATTTTAAAGTTGAAAAATCAATATAAGGCTTTAAATCAGACGGTATGTAGCGCTGTAGGAGTAGCAACACCAATTCATTGAGACTCAATATACCTTTGATAAAAATATCATGGTCTCTATTACGCGTTTTATTGCGATTTGCCATAGTTGTTTACTTTTTGAAACACAAAGATAATTTTAAAATTTATTGTTTTTAAAAATTCAATAAATTAAAACAAATAATTGTTTTTAGTATAAAAATTAATTCTTAATGAAAAATAAAGTCATCATCATCACAGGCTCAGGCGGTGGCATAGGTAAAGCAACCGCTATTGAGTTTTGCAAACAAGGTGCATCTGTCATGTTGAATGGGCGAAATGCAGAAAAACTAGCTCAAACCGAAATTTTACTGAGGGGTATGGGTTTCACCGTTTCTTCTTTTGCAGCTGATGTAACAGACTTCACGGCATGTCAAAAATTGGTCGAAAAAACTTTACAAACCTTTGGACACATCGACGTTTTAGTGACAAATGCCAGTCTTTCGATGCGTGCAAGATTTGACGAAATGACACATGAAACCTTCAAAAAGGTCTTAGACAGCAATATTTATGGTTCAATAATGCCCGTCAAAGCGGCACTTGATGCTTTAATTGAATCAAAAGGCAGCATCGTTTTCATCGGTTCAGTCGCTGGTTTTTATGGTTTGCCCAGTGCCTCAGCGTATTCGACTGGCAAAACGGCATTAACCGCTTTGAGCCAAAGCCTTCGAGCGGAACTGACTCCAAAAGGCGTTCACGTCGGCATCGTCTATGTTGGTTTTACGGAAAACGACGATGATAAACTCGTTTTAGATGCCAACGGTCAACTCGTGCCTGTTGCACCTCGTCTAAAAATGATTCAACAAACGCAAGAGCAAGTCGCAAAATCTATTGTTAATCTAACAATTAAACGTAAAAATCGCCATGTTTTATCATTTATTGGCAAATCATTGGCTTTTATTGTTCGGTTTTTTCCATTCATCGTTCATTACGGCATCTATTTTTCACAACGAAAAGTGAAAAGTGATACCCCTCAGTAAATTTCACCTCATTGCTTTCATTTTTACTTTTAAAAGCATAAATTTGTAAAAAAATATAGAAAATTATGAGTCAATCTATTGGCATACCTACCACAGAACCTAAAAAAACAGCAAAAAAAGCCATAAAGGGTTTAAAATTCCCACAGCCTAAATTGCTGACTTTCAAGGACTATGAGCGATTGACACCGCCCGATAGTGGTAATTATGAACTACACAACGGAAAAATCATTTTTATGCCATCACCACTCGCACCACATCAAATTGTATCTGGCAATTTACATGCAGCGATACATTTTCACATTCGTAAAAATTCATTGGGCGTTGTTCTGACCGCACCGATGGATACGATTCTGACACCAAATGACACGGTTCAACCTGACCTATTATTTATTACAAAAGAACGTGAACACATCATTGACCGACAAGTCAAAGGCGCACCCGATTTCATCATCGAAATTCTATCTGGTAGCAATAGCCCAAAAGAAATGTCTTACAAAAAATATGTTTATGAAACAACGGGGGTTCGTGAATATTGGGTAGTAAATATTGAAAAACAACTCATTACGCAATATGAAAATGTAGAAGGTGAATTTATTATCCATAAAGTCGCTCGTTTGAATGAGACCTTAAATTCGTTAGTTATTGATAATTTTCAGATAGATGTCAACGATATTTTATCTTAAAAATGAATAAATCAAACATAAAACTTGCTTTGCGAAACGTCTCGTAAAGCAAGTTTTTGTTTTTAAAAACCAATAGCCAAAAAACAAACCGTACTTTCGCATCCGAATTTAAAAAAATACTGAGGGGGTCAAAAATGAGTCATTCGCATCCAAACAAACATATTCCTTATTGCCTCAATTGCCATTATCCTTTGGCAGAAATGGACCGTTTTTGCCCAAATTGTGGTCAAAAACCAACCGACGGCAAAACAACTATGCACGACTTGATACACGAGTTTGTGCATACCCTTTTCCATCTCGATGGTAAATTCTTTACCACTTTGAAACACATCTTCGTGCCGGGAAAATTGACCACTGAGTTTTTCAAAGGGCACCACAAACGGTATGCACATCCTGTCCAGTTATTCTTAGTTTTGGGTGCATTGCTTTTTGGTATGATAGCTTCCTCAACCAATAAACTCGAAAAATCTATTGAAGAAAAGCAATATAAATCGCATAGAAAAGTAGAAGAAAAAGCCTTTTTACAACTTATTGACTCGATTTCAGATGTAACAGCTCCCATTTTTGAAGGCAAAAAGACCAAGCAGGCTTATGATGCACTTTTGATGCGAGCGCACAAACATTCACTCAAACAAGAGTTGAAAAGCAAAAAAAATGGAATCGATGACACGGAAAAAATTAAAAAAGGAAATGATACCATTTATTTTTATGCCGGCGGCCTTTTGAAAGTAACAAAGGAAAATGAGGGAGATTCCGAATTAGATACTATTGCAACGGTAGCAGATACCGGACGAAATGGCAATATGTGGGGTGAATTCAAAGACGGATTTAAAGAAGGTTGGAACAATCATGACCAAAAAGAGAAAACACCAGATGAAACGATTGACAGCTTAGTTGACAATAATCTTAAACAGCTCAGTTTAAAAGAAATTTTAACACAAGAAGACTCGACTTTAATCAGTCAATTATATTCAAGCGTTAAAATACCAACCAGAGAATTGTATGAACTAAGTGCTGACCAAATCCTTGAAAAATACAAAATTAAGGGCTTTTGGGAAAGGCTTTCACTCAAACAAGCAATTAAAGCGCAACAAGACTCAAAAAATCTACTACATTTTATCATGGGAAAACTGTTGTGGTTTACACTACTACTAATACCAATGATGTCAGGTTTATTCATGCTGTTGTATCGAAAAAAGAATTATTTCGTAGAACATTTTATCTTTTTCATGCACTACAATATCTTTTTGTTTACGGGTCTTATCTTACTCTTATTTGTCAATGACAAATTTGGTAATAATGGCTATAATAAATGGTTCTTTCTCACTGTCTTTGTTTTTTTCTATTTTGCAATGAAAAATTACTATCAACAAAGCTGGGGTAAAACATTTGTTAAATATCTTATTGCCAATTTAGGGTACTTCTTTTTCACTATTATTCTAACAACTCTTGGCGCGATAGTTAGTTTTCTTTTATTTTAAATTTTTAATTTTATGACAGTTACGACATCATCCCCTCAGTATATTGAGACGAATAAAACACAATACGAAACCATCATCGGTCTCGAAGTTCACGTTCAATTAGCAACTGAATCAAAAGCCTTTTGCGCCGATGCCGTGCAGTTTGGCTCTGACCCGAATACACATACTTCCGTCATTTCGCTCGCACATCCAGGTACTTTGCCCCGTGCAAATCGTCGTCAAATTGAGTTTGCGACACGTTTGGGTGTGGCTTTGGGCTGCAAAATCAGTGAAAAATCCTTTTTTGATAGAAAAAACTATTTCTATGCCGACTTGCCGAAAGGCTATCAAATAACGCAAGACCGTGTGCCTATTTGCGTCGGCGGTTCTTTGGAAATATCGTTTATTGACCCAAAAACGAAGCAACCGACGACAAAAACCATCGAAATCCACCATATTCACATGGAGGAAGACGCTGGTAAATCCATACACGACCAAGACCCCTCAGTAACTTTCATAGATTTGAACCGCGCGGGAACACCCCTTTTAGAAATCGTCACACAGCCCGATTTTCGGAGTGGCGAAGAAGTTGATGCTTTTATGACCGCTATGCGGCACCTTGTCCGTTGGCTCGGTGTTTCAGATGGCAATATGGAAGAAGGTTCGATGCGTTGCGATGTCAATATCTCAATTCGTCCAGAAGGAACGACGGAATTTATGACCCGATGTGAAGTAAAAAACGTCAATTCGATGCGTTTTGCGCGTGAAGCGATTAAATATGAAGCCAAAAGGCAACAATCAATCGTTGAAAAAGGCGGTGATGTTCAGCAAAATACGCTCAATTTTGACCCCGCAACTGGCAGAACTTCGCCTTTACGGAGCAAAGAAAATGCCCATGATTACCGCTATTTCCCAGACCCTGATTTGCCGCCTGTGGTCATTACGGCTTCTTTTTTAGAAAAAATAAAAGCAGAACTACCCACATTGCCTTGGGCAGCAAGACGTGAGTTGATAGAAAAATATGGCTTACCGGCTTATGATGTGAATTTTTTGACGGAAGAAATTGCTGTTTTTAATTATGCTCAAACGTTTTTATCGGCAGTTGCCCCCCCTCAGTATAAAGCCGTTTCAAACCTCATTATTAATAAAATTTTGCCTTCGGCAAATGAATTGAAAATTGAATTGACGGATTATCCATTGACAGTCAATCAATTATCTGAATTTTTAAGTTTGATTGAAAGTGGTAAAGTGTCTAATTCTGCTGCTTATCAATCGTTGTTTCCTGCACTTTTAGATACCCCCTCATTATCAGCAACATTATTGGCAGAAAAACTGAATTTATCTCAAACATCTGATTCAGGTTTTTTAGAAAAAATAGTAAAAGAAGTATTGGAAAAAAACCCGCAAAAGGTCGCTGAATATCAAAAAGGTAAAAAAGGCTTGCTCGGCTTTTTCATGGGTGAAGTGATGAAGGCATCTAAAGGCAAAGCTGAACCTAAAATGACGAATGCTTTGGTGTTGAAAGCGTTGGATAACGCTTGATTTTTGTTTTACTTTGTTTGATTCTTGAAAAAAACGCCTTAAATTGCCGTTATAAATTTAAAATGTACAAATCATGGAACTTGACATCTTAATGCCTGAAATACCGACCGAATCACGTCTTTACACTGTTGAAGAATATTTGGCGATGGAAGAGGTTGCCGAAGAAAAAAGCGAATTTGATAATGGTAAAATCATACAAATGGCTGGGGGAACATTAAATCACAGCAGAATTACGGCTAACTGCATAGGGGAAATTAGGAATGAACTGATTGCTTCCCAAAATAAAACTTGCTTTGTTTCGTCAAGCGATTTAAAAATTTATGTCGCTGCTCAAAACAAATTTTATTACCCTGATGCCAGTGTCATTTGCGGTGAAGCCCAATTTCATCAAAAAAGAACCGATACTATTGAAAATCCAACTCTTATCGTTGAGGTTTTGTCAGATTCAACCGAATTGTTTGACCGTACAGATAAATTTGATTGGTATTCAACATTACCCACTTTCAAGGAATATGTCGTAGTTGCTCAAAAACATAAGCATGTAGAAGTATGGACTTTTGTAGCCGAAAACGTTTGGGAAGTTCGGATTTATAAAAAAGAAACAGATAAAGTTTTATTGAAAACGATTGATTGTGAAATAGTCTTAGAAAAAATATATTTAGGTGTAGAATTTGTTTAAAAATGCTAATTTTGTCAAAAAACAAAGTCTATGCACAGCAAAAACGGACAGACAAATCAAACAATACAAGAAGTGACAGAGATGCTCGGCATTTCAAAGTCACTTATCCGTTTTTGGGAAGAAGAATTTGACTTGCCACGCTTTGAAAATGAGGCATTGAGTCGCTTAGAAATTGAACAAATTAAGGTGATTAACAACTTGATAAAAGAAAGAGAAATGCCTTTGGACGATGCCAAACGTGCTTTTTCTTTCGAGCGAGAACGATTAAAGCGCAAGCATAAAACATTGAATCGGCTCATCGAAATACGACAATCTCTCTTGGATTTGCGAAATAAAATAGCAGAAAAAGGCTCTTCGTCTGAATGATGAAGAGCCATTTTTCGTTAGTTTTCACGCTTCATCAAATCATTGGCGAAGCTGCGCATATAGTTTTTCTTTTCTATACTGAGGGGGGTCTCATCGAGATGTTCAAAGGCGATTTTTAGGTAATTTTCCATTTCTAATTCAGCAAAACGTTTTGCACCTGTCGCTTCAAAAATATTTTTTACGGCTTCTATTTTTATGGTCTCTTCAACACCTGTATTCGACATAAAACCTTGTAATTCAAACTCTTGCGTTTCATTGGCTAATTCAAATGCTTTGAGAACTAAGATGGTCTTTTTGTTTTGAATGATGTCACCACCTACCTTTTTCCCAAATTTCAAAGGGTCGCCAAACGAATCGAGTATATCGTCTTGGATTTGAAAAGCGACGCCGATATTGCGCCCAAATTCATAAAGGTTTTCGGCAGCCTCCTCAGTGGCCCCACCGATGAGCGCACCCATTTGGAAAGCGGCGGCAATGAGTACCGAAGTCTTGAATTCAATCATGCGGATATACTGCGGAATCGTCACATCGTCGCGGGTCTCAAAATTCATATCCATTTGTTGCCCTTCACAAACTTCGGTTGCCATTTTATTGAAAATGTGAATCAAACGCAGTTGTTTTTGAGCATCTACCCCCTCAGTATTCATCAAAAAACGGTATGCCCAAATGAGCATCACATCGCCTGAAAGTATGCCTGAATTGACGCTATATTTTATATGCACCGTCGGTTGACCACGGCGCAAAGGGGCGGCATCCATAATATCATCGTGTAACAAAGAAAAATTATGAAAAACCTCGACCGCCATCGCAATGGGCATTGCATTTGCTATATTATCGGAAAATAATTCACAGCCCATCAATGCCAACAAAGGGCGCAAACGCTTGCCGCCAATGCTGAGAATGTAGTTAACTGGCTCATAAAGTTCCTTGGGTTGCTGTGAGAACTCATGCTCAGTGAGATATTTTTGAAAAAGAATTTGATATTCAGGAATCGGGTGCATTATTATTTTTTTTACGATTTATTGTTCCTCAAAATAAAACTTAAAAATCACTACTTGTAAATCAATTAGATGTCACAAATCACGATTTTGGGCAAATATAAATCGGCAAACAATTTTTTTATGGGTATGTGAATAAAAATAGGCACTAAATTTGATATTTAATTTTTTAATAAGTAAAAAATTACCCAATTTTGGGATGAATTTTGCAATGTAAAAAACAACTTTAAATTCTAAAGTCCAAAATTTCTTAGTGTAAATCATCACTTAACTATTATAACCTATGCAACGATTTTCGAAACCCGTAGATATTTTACTTGTCGAAGACAACCCTGGTGACGTTCGTTTAACACAAGAAGCATTCCGTGAAGCGCGCACACCCATAAAAATCAATGTCGCTATGGATGGAGAAGAGGCTATTGCCTATTTACGCCGCCTTCCGCCATTCCAAAACGCCACTCGACCCGATTTGATTCTGTTGGATTTGAATATTCCTAAAAAAGATGGGCGTGAAGTTTTAGCTGAAATTAAAGCCGACCCGTTTTTACATGATATTCCAGTGGTCGTTTTGACGACTTCAAACGCCGAACAAGATATTCAAAAAACGTACAACCTCGAAGTCAATGCTTATATAAACAAGCCTGTTGACTTTGATCGCTTTTTTGATATTGTACAAAAAATTGAAGACTTTTGGTTGATGACAGCGATTCTACCATCGTCTTTGACTTAGTTATGAGTTATGAGTTTTATTTTCATAAGTAATTGATTATCAATGACTTATTTTTTATTATTATCCTATTTGAACATTTAAATTTAAGTCATCTACCTCCCAACAAGCACAGCTGAACATACACACATAGAGAAAACTTAATTTTTAACAAGGTAAACGACTGTGCTTATTCCTATGAATACTAGACAATCAACTCATATCCTACTCATCGAGGACAATCCTGGCGATGCTCAATTGGTAAAAATATATCTGAAAGATGCGGCTTTCAAGTACGAACTGTTTCTCGCAGAAACACTTTTTGAAGGACAAGACATCATCAGCAAGCAGGAAATTGACATCGTTTTGCTTGATTTATCGTTGCCAGATACGCAGGGCTTCAAGACTTTGAACCTCTATTTGGAGAAAGTGCCTGATGTGCCTGTTATCGTTTTAACGGGTGTCAACAATGAAATCGTTGGTTATCAAGCGGTTAAAGCGGGGGCACAAGATTATCTCGTTAAAGGTCAATTTGAAGGAAAACTCTTAGGGCGTTCCATTCGTTACGCTATTCAAAGGCATAAAGAGGTTCAAAAATTAGAAGATACGAATCGAGAAATGACGATTAATGAACGTCGCATCGTCAAAGCGCAACAATTGGCGGGTTTTGGCAACTGGGAAATGGATTTGGTGTCGAGTGAAATGATTTGGACAGATGAGATTTATCGCATTTTTGGATTTCTTCCTGGCAGCATTACAACAGGACTTTCGGACTATATCAATTATGTCCATTATGAGGACAAGGAAGCGGTTGAAGAGTTTTTTGAAAATGCCATGAAAGATGGAAAACTCTACAAAGTAGAGCATCGCATCATCGTTGACGGCAAATCTATCAAATGGTTGGCGATTCATGCACAAGTGTTTTGCGACGATTTGACCAACCGAACGATGCTTGTTGGTGGCGTTCAAGACATCACAGAACGCAAAACCAGTGAACAAATGATTGTAGAACAAAATATCAATCGCCAAACATCCATGATGAAAGATGAAGCGATGCAAGATATGAGTTTCCACATCAGAACTCCCCTCAGTAGTATCGTCAATTTGTTGTATGTGATGGAATCTACGACCATTTCACCGCTACAAACGGAACTTGTTGATGGCTTGAAAACTTCTGTAGATGATTTGTCTTTGATGATTAACAATATGCTCAATTTCTCGATGCTTGTCAGTCAAAACTTGAAGCCTGAAAATGAGGAAATGCCTATCATTGATTTCAGTAATTCCTTGAAAAAAGTTATTCAAATCAAAGCTGACAATGCAAAAGTCAAACTTGATTTTATGCTTGGCGCGGATTTACCAGAAAAAATTATTGCGGATAGCAAAAAAATTACACAAATTATATACAACCTCATTGACCATGCGACACGTTACACGCCAACAGGTAATAGCGTAAGCGTTGACCTTGATGTTATGAATGCAGACAAACAAGCTGCTTTAAGCATTAAAACTTCTTATATTGGTAAGACACTGACTAACAGCCAAATAAAAGAATTATTAGAAGAGAACAAGATACTTGAAACGATTAAAAATGATGCGAACGAAAATGATAAACAACAATTATCACTCGCCATTGTCGCTAAACTCGTCAACATACTGAAAGGTACTTTTAATATTTCTGTCAAAGACAATGACACAACTTTGTTTGAAGTCACATTACCCGTCAAAGCAATAAGAGTGATGCACGTAGATGCGACTGCACCTGACGAACCGCTTAAAATCCTTTTGGTTGAAGACCACTTCTTGAACCAAATGGCAACTAAAAAATTGCTGATGAATTGGTCGCATTTCGTCACCGTTGACATTGCAGAAAATGGTTTGGTTGGTGTCGAAAAATACAAAGCGCATGGTTATGATTTGGTTTTGATGGATTTACAAATGCCCGTTATGAACGGTTTTGATGCGACTGCGCGCATCCGTGAAAAATCAGTCGTTCCTATTATTGCCCTCACTGCAACAGCGAGCAAACAAGAAGCTGACCGTTGTTTTGAAATCGGTATGAATGATTATGTCAGTAAGCCATTCAAACCAAATGAGTTATACATGAAAATTATGAATGCTTTGGCAAATGTGGTAGAAAGCGTTTGATAATATTGTTTTAAAATACGGCAAAGGCTGATTCATACATTTGAGTCAGCCTTTTCCGTTTTATTTAGATGTATGGCAATGTTTTCTTAGTTTTATAGCATTGCTTTTTGAATTTTAGATAAAATAATTTCCCTAAACAAAAAGGTTATCTAACTTAGCAGTCATTACTAAAAACCCATACCTTATACTGAGGGGGGGTATTTCAACAAGAATCAAACTTGAAAAACGATGACCAAATCTCATTCTCTTCTTTTCACCGTCCTTTTACCGATTTTTTTTATTGGTAGTTTATTGTTAAACTACAATTCACATCCTTTTTATAGCCTTTTGAATACCTCCATTCAAAAGGATACACTGACCGAAGAGGAAAAAAGGCTGCCCGAAAATGCGATTAAAGGTCTAAAAGTCGCAGACGGTTTACGCATACAACTCTTTGCTTCTGAACCCGTTATGACCAATCCGACCAATATAGATGTGGACGATAAAGGGCGTGTTTGGGTTTGCGAAGCCTTTAATTATCGTCCAGCTATAACAGGCAAAGAGACACATAAAACTGGCGACCGTATTTTGATACTCGAAGACACCAATGGCGATGGCGTTTCTGATAAAAGTACCGTTTTTTATCAAGGTCCTGAAGTAGCTGCCCCGCTCGGTATTTGGGTCATGGGCAACCAAGCCATTGTCTCTCAAAGTCCCTACGTCTGGTTATTTACAGACGAAAATGGCGACAATAAAGCTGATAAAAAAGAAATTCTACTGCAAGGTATGGGTGGCACGCAGCACGACCACGGTATGCACTCCTTCACTTTCGGCCCCGATGGCAAATTTTATTTCAACTTTGGAAACGAGGGTCAAACCCTCAAAGACGGTAAAGGAAATGTGTTGAAAGACAAAGAAGGCAAAGAGATTTCCTTGAAAAACTACCGTATGGGTATGGTTTTTCGCTGCAATCCCGATATGACAGAGATTGAGGTTTTGGGCAATAATTTCCGAAACAACTACGAAGTTTGCGTGGACAGCTACGGCACAATGTGGCAAAGCGACAACGACGACGACGGCAACAAAGGCGTGCGCATCAATTACGTTATGGATTATGGCAACTATGGTTATACCGACGAAATGACAGGCGCAGGTTGGCAAGTCAATCGTACCAATATTGAACCCGAAATTCCGCGCAGACATTGGCATCTCAACGACCCAGGCGTTGTACCCAATTTATTGCAAACAGGCGCAGGTTCGCCTTGTGGCATGTTGGTTTATGAAGGCGATTTGCTGCCCGAGGTATTCAGAGGTCAGATGATTCATGCCGATGCTGGCCCCAATGTCGTGCGCTCCTACCCTGTTGTGAAAGATGGTGCGGGTTATAAAGCCTCGATTGTCAACATCGTAGAAGGCGTGAATGACCAATGGTTTCGCCCTTCTGATGTCTGCGTTGCGCCCGATGGCTCTTTGATGATTGCCGATTGGTACGACCCAGGCGTTGGTGGACATCAAGCAGGAGACTTGAATCGTGGGCGCATTTTCCGCGTTTCGCCACCCAATACACCTTATAATATACCGACTTACGACTACTCAACTACTGAGGGGGCATTGAAAGCCTTGGAAAATCCCAATTTATCGGTTCGTTGGAAGGCTTGGAATGCGCTACACAACAGTGGCGAAAAAGCAGAGGCGGATTTATTGAATTTTTATAAAACGACAACAAATCCGCGCTTAAAAGCACGAGCATTTTGGCTATTAGCAAAAGGAAAAAATGGTGCTAAATATGTCGAAATGGCAGCAAAAGATGCCAATCCTGATATCCGTTGTGCGGCAGTTCGGTCTGCACGACAAGGTTGTGCGAATGTTATTACGACCGTTCAAAACCTTTTTGGCGAATCTGACCCACAAGTACGGCGCGAATGTGCAATTGCTTTGCACCACAATAAATCACCCCAAATGCCTGAATTATGGATGAGCTTGATGGTTGAATACGATGGCAAAGACCGTTGGTATCTCGAAGCATTAGGCATAGGCGCTGATGGACAATGGGATGAAGTTTTAAGTTATATACCCAAAATAGACCCCTCAGTAAATTTGTCAAAACAAGTGATAAATGATATTTATTGGCGCTCTCGTGCTCAACAATCTGCGACATTTTTAGGCGCATTGGCAAGTGATAAAAACGTGCCTTTGAATGACCGTTTGCGCTATTTCCGTGCCTTCGATTTCGTACCAAGTAAAAATAAATCAGATATTTTATTACAAATCATAAAAGAAAATGAGGCATCACAACCGGATCTCACGCCCATCGCTTTGCGCCATTTAGATGCCGATTTTGTCAAAAACAATGCAGAATCTAAGGCAATTCTAAGCAAATTGATGAAAAATCTTATAGGAAAGGAATATTTAGAATTTGCAGACCGCTACGCATTGCCATCTGAAAATGCCCGTTTGGCAGATATGGTTTTTAAAAATGAAAATGCTAACCAAGCGGCTAGCATTTTGCTCAAAAATACTGAGGGGGTCGTTTTATTCAACTCCGTTATCAACAACAAAAACCGCGAAGCGGATGCTTCTAAATTGCTCACTGCCATACGTGGTACAGGTAGCAAAACGACTTTGGACATACTCAAAGCCGCGTCTTTCGATAAAAAACGGTCTGTTTCCCTACGAAAAGCGGCTTTTGAAGCACTGGGCGGCAGTTGGGGCGGCGAGGACTTGGTTTTGGATTTATTGAAAAATAATAAAATTGAGAAAGCCTATATTCCATCTGCCGTTCAAGGCGTGAGTCGTGCTTGGCGCATGGCTGTTCGATTAGAAGCATCAAAATATTTGGGTGGAGAAGTCAAAGTAGGTAAAAAAGTGCCTGCCATTCCTGATTTATTAAAACTCAATGGCGATGCCAAAGCAGGGATTGAACTCTTCAAAACCTATTGCTCAACCTGTCACCAAATCAACGGAGAAGGGGTTGATTATGGGCCAAAACTATCTGAAATTGGCTCAAAACTACCCCGTGAAGGGCAACTTTTAGCAATTTTATATCCCGATGCGGGCATCAGTTTTGGCTATGAAGGTTGGGATATTAAGATGAAAGACGGTTCTTTACTGAGGGGTATGGTCGCAAGCAGAACCGAATCGGATTGGATGATAAAAATGCCTGACGGCTCGTTACAATCCTACAAAATCAAAGATATGGTGAGTAAAAAACAAATTGCCACCTCGCTCATGCCCTCAGGTTTTCATGAAGTGATGACCGAACAACAATTAATGGATTTGACGGCTTATTTGATGACATTAAAAAAGAAAAACTGAAAACGAATTTTAAGTTGACATGGATTTCACAAATTACACGAATAAATCCTTTTAAATTCGTGTAATTTATGAAATTTGTATCCTTATAAATATTTATGAAAAATCATACTTTACATTAGAAACCAAAACAAGACATCATGCTTTTGAGAATAATCATCTTTTTTTCACCACTCTTATTTTGGTCTGGTGGCAGTGAAAAAAGCAAAAATACTACTGCGCCACCCCCTCAGTATAAAAAGCAAATTTCCACTAAAAACCTAGAAAATGCACAAGCACAAACCATCAAATTGATGTTTGCAGGAGATATTATGTCGCAACTACCTCAAATTGAATCGGCAAAAATGGATGGTAATTTATACGATTATACATCTTGTTTTCAATACATAAAACCCATTTTTGACCAAGCCGACCTCGTTTTTGGCAACCTCGAATGTACCTTACCAGGGCATCCGCCTTACACAGGTTATCCAAATTTTAGAAGCCCCGACCAGTTAGCTGAAGCCTTAAAAAAAGGCGGTTTTGATATTTTAGTCACATCAAACAATCATGCACTGGATGGTGGTTTGGAAGGCTTGAACCATACCATAGAGGCGGTTAGACAACAAGGCTTTTTACAAACGGGAACATTCGCAGACGCTGTTCGACGTAAGATTTTTTATCCTTTTATTGTCTATAAAAACGGCTTTAAAATCGCTCTTTTGAACTATACGCACCACACCAACGGCTATGCCACAACGCCCCCTGCGGTTGTCAATCGTTTGGTGATGAATGATATAAAAAAAGACCTTAAAGAAGCTCTTCGCATGAAACCCGATGTCATCATTACCTTCCTTCATTGGGGCGAAGAACATGAACTCAATGAGAACAACAACCAACGAGAAGTGGCTCGTTTACTTCATACATGGGGCAGTGACTTGGTCATTGGCTCACACCCACACGTCGTGCAACCCATTAAAAATGAACAAGTTACGATGAATAAAAAACGGGTTGATTTTCTTACAGCTTATTCATTGGGCAACTTCATTTCGTCTCAACCATTCGTCAATACTGAGGGGGGCATCGTCTTTGAAGTGAACTTAGAAAAACAAAATGGGCAGATCTTTATAAAAGACTATTTTTATATACCTGTCATTCGTTATACGCCATATCAACAAGGTCGTGTGCAGTATTTTGCTTTACCGATTTCGCCCATAGAAGGGCATGAGAACGAGCTCAATATGCCCGCCGATGAACAAGTGAAAATGGCAAACTTTGCTGCAAAAACCCGCGCTCATTTGGGAAAACATGGTGCTGTGGAAAAGCGATTTGAGTGGAAAGATGTTCAAAATATTATTCAGAAGTTTTAATATACACTATTTCAGCATTTACCCCGCCTAATTTCCGAATTTGTCTAACTTTGCCGCCTCTTTTACATAATCCATATTTTATATTCAAAATAGCTATGAAACTCAATTTAGAAGAAGGCGTTTTTATTCAAATCGCAGGAACAATTGGTCAATACAATACATTACCCATCGAAATACTGGTCAAATTGATGGAAAACATGCAAAGTTTATTGCAAAATATTGCTATTTCTTGTCTCGATGAATCTCAAAACATTGACCTCAATCAATTCAAAGTGGAACTCAGTGATTTCAAAGTTGGAAGTGCCGTACCTAAACTTAAATTCACACCTCGTTTTCAACAAAAAATCGTTGCCGCTGATTTCGCTGCACAACGAGTAGTTGTTGTTAAAGAATTTGAAAATTTAGTGACCACTGCCGCTGACCCACGTAAACTTAACGAATACCTGCGTGTAAGATTCAAAGACGTAGAACGCCGTAATAATATCGTGCATCAGTATCATGCCTTCACAAATGCATCAGGTAACAGTCCCATGGCGATTGTAGATATGACAGCAGAGGGACAAGTTGAGCCGATTTACCCGATTCGTCGCATGACTATTGGGCAAAGAGATGCCTTATTGGTTGACATCAAGCAAGAAGAACCCATCATGGAGCATGAAATGTTCTATCGGAAAGTGCAAATCACACGTGTCAATGGTAAAATCACAGGCAAATCAAAAATATTGGCAGAGTATATGGTGAATGCCTCAACGGAAATTTCATATTCCTTTGACGCTATCAAAAACGAAAACAATACCTACGCATTACACGACCGTCTGCATTGCAAAGTAGAACGTGACGAAGAAGATAATTTTATCATAAAATCAGAAATGTTGGACACATTCGGCAAAGGCGAAACGGAAGAAGAAGCGGCTCAAAACTTTGAACAAGCCTTTGACACTTTATTTCAAAGCTATAAAGAATTGAATGAGGAAAACTTGAGCGAAAGACAATTACGCATCAAAGGTTTGCTGAATTTACTGGTAAAATCGTAAAAAGAACTTTACGCAAGTATGAAACTTGCGTAAAGTTTAGATACTTAAAACAAAAAAAAGTCCTTGTAAACTCACGTTTTCAAGGACTTTTGTGTGAAAAGTGATCCGGATTGGACTCGAACCAATGACCTACTGCTTAGCATACCACTATGGTTTTCACCACTTCCGAATGTTTCGGAATTTGATGGTCTGGACTATAACTTCACCATTTCAGGTGCGATGCGTTTAGTCTCTACGGAACTTCCCGATAATCATCAGCAAATTTAACATTTGCTGTTTGATTATTTCTCGGTGCTTTTACCCTCAAAGACAGAGTTTTTTCATTTTGAGATTTCAAAACACCTAAATCTCCTTTCGTCTTAGTATGATGTATTTTCATACCCAAAGATTAGGAATTTCCTCGGTATTACCATGATTTCTAAATGAAATTTTAGGCTTCACCGATACGGCACCGTCCACTTCGCCCATTCTTTTTCTGAACGAAGGCTCCTATTTTACTTAAAGGCAGTTGCTCTATCCAACTGAGCTACCGGACCATTTCTTTAAACAGCGCGCAAAATTAGTCCTATTTTCCGAAATATCAAGAGAAAATACTGAGGGGGGCAAAAAAAAGTTTTCAACATGCTTGAATTGTCCATTTTTCAGTAGCTTTAAACCTCAAATTGTAATGATGAATGATGAAGTATGAATGATGAATCTGTTATACTTTATCATTTCTATTTCATCATTCATACTTCATCATTCATATTTCATCATTACTATGTCTGTTCAAAATTCACAACGCTTAGTCGCTCTTGATGTTTTTCGCGGTCTGACGATAGCGCTCATGTTTACGGTCAATAACCCTGGTACGTGGTCATTTATTTATCCTCCTTTGGAACACGCCAAATGGTCGGGTTGGACTCCGACGGATTTTGTCTATCCTTTTTTCCTTTTTACTGTGGGGGTCGCCGCTTGGTTTTCCTTGAAACGCTATCAAGATGGTGCGCCACGTGCGCTGTATTTTAAAATCATCAAGCGGGGCATAATGATTTTTACCATTGGTTTGGGTCTGAACTTATTCCTAAACTCCTTGACAAGTTATCATAACTTGCGGATAATGGGCGTTTTACAGCGTATCGGTATTGCTTATATGTTGGGTACATTGATTTGTGTGTCGTTTAGTAAACGAAATGTCGCTATCATTGCTGCAGCTATTTTGTTTGGCTATTGGGCTTTGATGTATTTTTTCGGCGATGCCACCTACCCTTTCGGCTTCCACGACGGCACACAATATTTAGGTCTTGAAAACAATATTGTTACTCGTTTTGACCGTTGGGTCTTGGGTGCAAGCCACCTTTATAAAGGCTATGGCGGTATTCCATTCGACCCAGAAGGCTTACTTTCGACGCTTCCCGCAGTCGTTTCTGTGATTTTAGGCTATTTTACAGGTATGTTGGTTGATTCGAAACCTGACCGTCGTTCATTAGTAAAATCGATGTTTTTATGGGGCATTGCTGCGTTAGTAGTTGGTCAAATTTGGGATTTTGCGTTCCCTATCAACAAGCCGATTTGGTCATCGAGTTATGTAGTTTTCATGGCGGGTTTCAGTTTGGTCATCAATGCTGCTTTGATTTGGGTGATAGATGTTAACGGTTGGCGAGGCTGGACAAAACCTATTTTGGTCTTAGGAATGAACTCGCTTTTAGCATTTATCATCGCAGGAGTTTATGTCAAAACCATTTCAAAAATAAAATTTGACAGTGGTTATGAAACCGTTACACAGGTCTGGAACAACAATGCAGTCGTGCCAAAACGCATCGGTGGCTATCAAAAACTCTACGAAACTTACTTTTCTCCCTTGACAACGGACTATCAGACCCTAAAAAACGTTAAGGATAAAGTGATTACAGAAAAAAACAACCCCTCAGTATGGGCAGACTTTGAAGCACGTCAAAAGCAAAGTTCCTTGCTTTTTGCATTGTTTCATGTCATCCTATTTTGGGCTATATTGTGGATTTTCTATAAATTCAACATCTTTCTCAAAGTCTAAAATTTTCATATTTCATATTTCATATTTAAAAAATTATGCGTTTAGATAAAGTAAAAAATTTAATCTCTGACGGCAGAACACAAGAAGCCATTGACCTTTTGCAAGAAATATTGAAGAACAAGGATAAACCTTTGCTTAACCAAACTTTATTGTTAGAAGGTCAACTCAAAGAATTACAACGCAAAATGCAGCTCGGTTTGCAAGATGCAACGTCGGATTTGAATCGCATCAATTTCACGCTGTTATCCGTTTGTGATGATGCTTCAAATTTGTTTAATGCTGACGACGGTTCATCCGATAAACCGTTTTCAGATGATGAAAAACCAACAGGTTTATTGGCTAATCCATTAGCGATTTTCGGCATTATTGCAGCTATTGGTATTGCCATTGTCGTGGGCATCGTTTTTTTAGGCAATAAAACTAAAGTCGTTCCTCAGTTGCCTTTACCCGTCGTTGATACCGTAAAATCTGAAATAACTTGGCTTGTAGCACCCGCTTCTACGACCATTTTAGAAAAAAATTATGGCAACCTCAAAACCGATATTTTATCCATCAAAGCGACGACAAAAGATGCGAATACCAAAATATTAACCCTTGATTTGCAGTTTAATTGTCTGAAATCATCATCAGGTGCTTGTATTATCAATTATCTTAGATTTCAACTTGTTGAGCCAAATGGGAGTAAAATAGCACCAATGGAGGATGTTTATTTTGCTGAAAATCCAAAAGATGGTCAAAAGGCAGAAGGACAAATAGCTTTTGTAATACCCAATGTATTGAAACAAACAGATTTACAGATTTACTATGTGGATAAAATGGAAAAAACGTTGGTGACCGTAAAATTAAATGCACCCAACCAATAAATAATTCATCATCAATATTTTAGAAATTAAAAAAAACATAAATTATTCTCACCGATTTGTCAATAAAGAAAACACACATGAAAAAAAACATCTACATCGCCCTCGTTTTAGTAGCGATGGTAACCACATTTCAAGCAACCGCACAACAAGAACAATCGCTCAACTTTATGACCGATACATGGCAAGCGCACATGACAAACCCCGCTTTGTTACCTTCTAAAAAGCTGTCAATCGCCCTCCCGAGCGTTTATTTCAATATCAATAGCCCCGATTTGGTGGTTAATGATTTAATTGTCAATGAAAACGGTTCACGCAATTTATATCTCAATAAATTGTATGCACCTGAAAGACCTGAATTAACGCATCTCAACGGCAATGTGCAAGTCCAAACACTGGGCATTGCTTTTCCTGTTACCCAAAAATTGAGTTTAAGCATTTATCAAGCAGGTACAGCGAACCCCTCAGTAACGTATCGTCGTGACCTTGCGCAATTATTTTTTAAAGGAAATGCAGATTTTTTAGGCAAAACAGTCGCCTTTGGTTCTTCTTCCAATGCCGATATGCGGAGTGAAATCGGCATTGGTGCAACTTACCATTTACCTATATTCACGATTGGTGGGCGCATCAAATTTCACAGTGGTATTGCGGCTCTTTTTACAGAATCGGATAAACTCGATATTACATTCAATCAAACCGATTATAGCCTTAAATTCAATACAGATTTTTCATTAATATCATATTCTTCTGATAAAATTAAAAATATTCGACAACCATTAGATGTTGTGAATCAAGGACTTTTCTCCAAAAACAACGGTATATCGTTCGACCTTGGCGGCTCAATGAAATTAGGAAAAATACAACTCAACGCCAGTTTGATTGACATCGCAGGAACAATTAATTGGAAAGACAATGCGAAATCTTACTCTTCACGCGGTGAATACACATTCAAAGGAAAAGACATTAATGATTTCAATAAATTCTTTAAAATTGACTCATTGAGTTCTCAAACTTTCATTGATACCCTCAAAAAAGTCGTGGGATTAGTGGAAACCACAGGTGGCATCACTCATACCCAAAAGTTGCCTATGAAACTGTATCTCAGTGGCTCATATCAACTCAATGATAAGGTTTCTTTGGGTGCTTTACTTTACAACGAAAGTGGTGGTTCAACAGCTTCACAAACAGGTTTTGCGGTTGATGCAACAGTGAAAGCAGTGGATATTCCCAAGATTTTGAAAGTTCGAGCAGGTTTGACTTATGGTTTACGCAATGGAAAATTCAATAATTTGGGTGCGCATATCACTATAAATGCCTTTAAAGTCTTTCAAGTTTTTGCTGTAACGGATAATATTTTGACTGCATTTAAACCTTACGACTCTAATAGTGCCAATGGACGGGTTGGTATGGGGCTTGTTTTTTGAAAAAGAGGCGTTATACTGAGGGGGTATCATAGCGAAAATCTAAAACTCATTCGAGGGTTAAAACTGCGCCAAGAAGATATATCCGTTCCCCAACGATAAAAAACAGCCGCACCAAGTCCGAGGTTGCCTATATTTATGTAATTGATTTTCAATAAGTTATCTAAAATCAAACCGCTTTCTATAAGCGGTTTGGTGGGTGTTGAGAATGTTATACCTTGATGCACATCAGGGTGAGATAGTTGCCCTAAAGCCATATTTTGAGCGATACTCAATTGTGGCGATGACCATTTTGAACGGTAAAAAACATTGCCAAATGACTGAGCCATATAGACATTCAAAAACTTATCTGACAACCAAGTAGATGTGTCGCCAAAGGTTTGAAAAGTATTGGGTATATACACAAAAAATAGACCTCCGCTACCACTTTGATTGAGTGTAAACAGTTTCGCTAATGGCACATTCCCTTTGACAATGCCACCTTCGACACGCCAAATCAAGCGTCCGAGACGACGAATCATCGTTGTTTGGTGCAGCGAAAACAACCATTTATCATAGGCATAAGCCCCCCTCAGTAAACCGTCAAATCCATGCGTATAGCCGACCTCAATGACAGGTATTTTATTGATTTCGTTTATAGTTTCACCTAAAAATGAAGGGTTTTGCTCATTAAAAACATATTTCAAGTAAGTTGAAAACTCAGTAAAACGGAAATTAGTGGCTACTTCTCCCCTATTTTTTTCAAAACCATACTTATAATTGGGTTGTAAAAACTGCTGTTGTGCTATCAATTTTACAAAAATACGCTTACCAATTCGGCTACTAAATGCAGCAGCTAATTCGTCATTTGTATCAAAACGATTGGCGTAAAGGCTGCGGGAAACGAAGCCTGTGGGGTCTAATTCTGATAATGCTCCTGGCTCTCGGATATCGTGAATATAACTCAATTGAACCGATGTTTGCCAACCTTGCGACAAGCGAAACTTGATGTTTCCACCATATTTCCAAGCAGAATCAGCCAAACCATAACCTGCATAAATACTTGATTCCCAAGATTTTGGACGGCTGAATGCTGCTGCGGGCGCATTTGTTAAACCCAGGCCGAGTCTGATATTTTCATAATTATTGGTTCGTATTATACGTGTTAAATCAAGGCTGATGTCGCTCTTATTAATAGGTAATTTGCCAGAAGTGACGGCATTTAAAACTTTAGCCCAAACGTCAAAATGTTTTTCGCTGCTTATGCTGTCCATCCATTCATACGTTCGCTGTTCGCGCATACTGAGGGGGGCTACTTTACGGAAAGGTAACCAAAGGCTATCGGCTTGACCGAAGGCGTTTTTTTCAATGATAAGTGGTGTTTCGGGGTTAAAATCCTTTTGTTCCAAAGGCGGATTAATGGATACGTCAGAAATATAGCTGCGTCCAACAATGCGTGCGCCGAGAAAAGGCAAAGGATATTTTGGAAAATCCAGTTCAAAATTGAGCTGTTCGGGAAACCATTGCGTGGCAATGGTATCAAAACGATATTGTTGTTCAATTTTAAGGGTAGATACTGAGGGGGCCGCTGGTTTTGCTCTGACATTTTGGACGGCCCATTGTCTGGAATTGATGTGCAAAACGCCTGTTAGTCCTTCAAAAACTTTTCCTTTTTGAGGGTGAAAAGAGAGGATAAAAACGGTGTCTATACCATGATAAAGCGTGTCTTCAATATTAAAAAAATATTGATTGGTGCTGCCAATACTGACTGGATTGACGTAGTTTTTATCCAAAACACGTAAAAAATCTCCATAAAATGAAAAAGGTTGTATCATATTGGCTAAGGCAACCATACCTGCATTTGGAAAACCACTGACCCGATTGAGTATAACCCGTTCAAAATTGTCGTTTGGAAAACGGAAGAGGCGTTCTGTGACCGTTTCCATCAAAAAAGCTTGGCGGTCATTGTTCTGGGCGGATGTCTTTTCAAAATTTTTTTGGAGGTTTTGAATACGTTGTCTTGTGGTGTCTCTTTTTGACATATATTGAATAAATGCGGAATCGTTTGCGACAAGTTCAAAAGAGACTTTATTATAGGTTTTGCATTGAAAAGTAGCTAATTTTTCTGGATTATTCTGATTTCTATTGGCAACCACAAGGCGAATGATGCGGTTTGCAGGGTTTTCACCTGCCGAAATGATGACTTCTGAAATCAAATTATCGGCATTTTTGAGGGTTATACTGAGGGGGTGATTTGTAGCATTTTTTTTCAAAAAATCAGCATCTAAACGGAGGGTTTGAGAACCAATACACCGAAAAGTGAGTGACTGAATGGGTATTTTTGAAGAAATTGTGAAACGTCCTTCTATGTCGGAAAGGACACCTTTGGTTACATCGTCATTGGGTAAAATGGCGACAAAAGCCAACGACTCGCCTTCTGGATTTTTCACGACACCCTGATAGGAATAGGTATTTTGCGACAACAAAGTCGTTAAAGGGCAGAGTAAAAAAAGGATAGCTATTTTGTAAAAAAGGCGCATATATGGGTATTTAATTTTAAAAAATGTCTTTGTTAAACGACGGAACACCCCCTCAGTATTTTAAGGTCAATAATAAAAAAAACGGCTGCAAACTTTTATGCTTGCAGCCGTCAATAATAATTCTATTATTACAAATCTAAAAATTTCCTTTATAACTTAGTGATTTTCACAGATTTAACATCACCATCGCTGCGACGAATTTTTAGAATATACGTACCACTTGATAAGTCATCGGTATTAACTTGATAACGCATTTGGTCGCTTGTGAACTTTTGAGTCTTGATAAGTAAACCGATGTGGTTATATACTTCGATAGTACCCGCAGCATTATCAGCATCTAAAACTTCTACAAAAACAGAGCTTTGAGCAGGGTTTGGATACGCTAAAACGTTTTGTCCGTTTTGACTCATCAAGACTTTTTTCGCTTCTGTTGTTTTTACATCAACATCATTCATTGTTACTTGATGAATACGATAGAAACTGCGACCCATTTTAGGTTCTGTGTCCGCAAAACGATAGAGATTATTCGTTTTGTTTTGAGAAATGACTGAACCAACGACTGTAAAATTGATACCATCAGTTGATTTTTCAATCAAATATTTACTTTCAACTTGCTCATTAGAAGTTGCCCAATCCAACATGACTTCTTTTTGATTGAGTGGTGTCGCATTAAAGCCTTCAAAACCACCGAAAGCACCGAGACATGCAGAGACATTTACCGTTATGACTCTTGACCTTTGGCAACCGAAAGCGCTGACCGTCAAAGTGACTTGTTTTTGTCCCACAGATGTAAATCGTATTGTTTGAGTTCTCGTTGCTCCAGAACTAACATTGGCACCCGTAAACGACCAGCTATAAGTTGCTCCTGCAACATTTTCATCTGCCGTGAAAGTCACTTCTTGATTTAAACAAGCCGTTGTTGGGCCCACGATATTAGCAAATGCTCTTGGTGTAATGGTAATAACATTAGATTCCTTATAATTACCACAATTGCCCCGACGAACACAACGAATGATATAGGTTGGTTTATCAACCACAGGAAACAGATTGACGGGTAAATCTTTACCTGTCGCACCTGCGATTGTTATCCAAGTACTTGGGTCAAAATTGCCTCCTGCATAGTTATACATCCACAAATATTCGATAGGATCTGTTCCTCCACCTGAAGCTGCTAAAGTCTCATTAATCGGCTGTAAATCGTTACTTGAACAGATAGAATGACTGCAGCAAAGTGTACCAGGGTTTGTTACATTGTTACAAATGCTGTTAGGAACATTGATAGAACACGTTGATTTACAACCGTTTGCATCTGTAACGGTAACGGTATAAGTTGCAGCACTTAAACCCGTAGCTGTTTGTGTCGTTGCACCGTTACTCCATAAATAAGTATAAGGCGCTAAACCGAGTGAACCGACAACCCTTGCCTCTGCATTGTTTGCATTGACATCGGTCATTGGGCTTGTAAGTGTAATTTGACAAACCAAATTAGGTGAAGTAATGGCAGGAACTGTTGCTAAAAGGAAGTTTGTACAGCCTTTTGAATCTGTGACTGTTACCGTATAGCTGCCACCCGCTACATTAGATATTTTGGCAGTGGTTGCACCATTACTCCATAAATAGGTGTAAGGTGCTGTACCTCCTGAAACGTTGGCTTGAGCACTACCTGTTGGTAAGCACGTTGCACTTGTAACCGTTGAAGTTATGACAATAGCTGTTGGTTGAGTGATGATTACTGGTTGAGTTGAGCTACAACCTGCGCCGTCGTTTACTGTTACAGTATATGTACCCGCTGTCAAGCCAGTAATGGCAGCAGTTGTACGACCACCACCCCAATTATAGGTATAAGGTTGTGTGCCACCTGTTACTGATACTGTTGCTGTGCCATTGTTGCCACCGAAGCAAGAGACATTGGTTTGAGCTGAAATGGTAACAACGGGTGCAGTAGGTGCAGTTATTGCTTGGCTTGTCATTTTTGTACAGCCATTTGCATCAGTCACTGTTACAGAATAAGTACCCGAAGCAAGACCACTGATAGAAGCCGTTGTTGCACCATTGCTCCAACTATAACTATACTGAGGGGTACCTCCTGAAGCAGAAGCCGTTAGACTACCATTGCTGCTACCGCAAGTTGGATTGGTTAAACTAATGCCAATAACAATAGCTGTTGGTTGTGTTATTGTTACACTGCTGGTAGCAGTACAACCACCGTTTGTAGCTGTAACAGAATATGTACCCGCTGTTAAATTACTGATTGTAGCTGTATTTCCAGTGTTGCTCCAAGCATAAGTTACTGTGCCTGTGCTACCTGTAACTGTTGCTGATGCTGAACCGTTGTTACCTGCATTACAAGTTACATTTGAAGATCCTAATGATAAAGTGATACCATTCGATGAAGTCACTGTTGCCGTTGCATTGGCTTTACAGCCTTTACCATCTGTAAGGGTTAATGTATAGCTACCGGCTGCAAGGTTAGTGATATTTGGTGAGATTGCACCATTACTCCACAAATAGGAGTAAAGACCATTTCCGCCTGTGGAAACGGTCGTTATAGAGCCGTTACTGGCTCCACAAGTTGTCGCATTAACAGTTGTTGCTATATTTATTGCCGTTGGTTGAGTCACTATTATTGTTTGAGACGAAGAACAACCCGCTACATCTGAAACCGTGACGGTATAAGTACCCGCTGTCAAGTTTGCTTGAACGGCTACTGTTCCCCCGTTAGTCCAACGATAAGTATAAGGTGCAGAACCACCCATGACCATTGCTGTTGCATTGCCATCATTACCACCAAAACAAGTGACATTTCTAACATCCACTGTAACGGCCAAAGAGGATGATGTCGTAATTGTTGTAGAACCAATCGCTGTACAACCACTGCCGTCCATTACGGTAACGGTATAAGTACCAGCACCCAATAAAGTGATAGCAGGCGTTGTTGCGCCAGTACTCCATTTATAGGTAAAAGGTGCCGTTCCAGTTGGCGTTGCCGTAGCTGTTCCGTTGGCAATACCACAAGCAGCATTAGTGCCTGTTACATTGACCGTAAGATTACCCGCAGCATTCACGACTGTACTGGCTGTGTTCACACAACCATTGGCATCAGTGACTGTAACAGAGTATGTTCCCGCACCAATTCCTGTAATAGCGGCTGTTGTTGCATTATTACTCCATTTATAAGTAAATGGCGCACGACCACCACTTGTTACACTGACCGTTGCAGAGCCGTTAGTTGCACCACAAGTAGCATTTGTACTGTTGATTGCGATTGTATAACCCGCATTTGAAGGTACGACGACTTTTGCCGTTCTATTGCAACCACCTGCGTCCATAACTGTAACGAAATAATCACCGACACTTAAACCTGTTGCGGTTGTGCCTGTTTGACCATTGCTCCATTTGTAAGTAAAAGGAGGGCGACCGCCTGTTGCCGATACCGTTGCAGAACCTGATGCACCGCCACCACAAGCAGGGGCATTTACCGATGTTGAAATGATAATCTGTGGCGGATTGACAACAGTACCAGTTGCAGGCGCGGTGCAACCATTAGCATCTGTCACCGTCACGCTGTAAGTACCCGAAGGGATACCCACAATGGCTGGTGTCGTTGCACCTGTATTCCATCTAAAAGTAAAAGGTGCTGTGCCACCTGTTGTCAAAGCATCAATTGCTGCATCGCAATCACCAAAACATTGCAATTGACCAATGCGCAATGAAACGACAAAAACGCCAGGTACACTCACAAATTTGACAGATGAACAGCCTTTTGAGTCTGAAACCGTCAAATTGTAGCTGCCGCCAGCGAGTGTCGTTTGCGAAGCACCTGTACGACCGCCACCCCAATCATAAGTATAAGGGCCTGTTCCGCCAGAAGCGGATGCTGTCACAGCACCGCCTGTACAAATATTAGCGAAATTGACATTGATACTGATGGGTAGTGGATTGGTTAGTGTCACAGATGACGTACCCGTACGTCCTATTGCATCTGTAGCAACGACCGAATAAGTGCCGCCACCAATACCAGATAGCGTACCGCCAGTAACATTGTTGCTCCAACGATAAGTATAAGGAGCAGTGCCACCTGTTGCCGTCGCTGTTGCAGAACCATTCGTGTATCCACTACATGTGGGTTCTACTTTTGTGATTGAAACACTGACTTGAGCGGAAAGGTTATTGAGAAAATTGGAAAGAAAAAGCATAAGCGCAATACTCATCACACTTGTTCCTTTCCATAACATGGGACGCATCGTCTTCATGAAATGATTCATAGCGTAGGATTTTTTTTGTTTGTTGTAAAAAATTTTGTTCAAATATTATAATTTAGCACGTTTATAAAATATACTTGCTTTTGCAAAGGTTAGCTATTTTTTCTTAAATTCCTATATTTTTTTTAGATATTTATACCAAATAAGTTTATAACAATCAACTTTAACACATATCACCTTCGTCATATTTTTTTTATTTTCTATAACAGAGTCTAAAAACACCTAAACTTTACCCCCTCAGTATTTTTGCTATTTTTTGTGCAAAAACAATACTCTACTCTGTGTTGTTTCCTTATTTTTACTAAAATAAAGTCATGCAGTTCAGTAATTTTACTATAAAGTACTGTTATTCAATACTTTACACCATTATCGGTAATTTGTAACGGATAAAACCATTCACCAACTAAGTCTCTCTCTCATCTTTCAAATAATTGACATGAAAAAAACAGAATCTTCTTTTTTTGAAAAATCTTATAACCCTATTTTGCAAGGTGTCCTCATTTTTGCCTTTGCTTTTATTGTCATGTTTATCGCCAAAATCTTACAATGGACCGATATTGCCAATATTGCAGGTCAAGCCTTTTGGATAATTGCAGGCACATCTATACTTCTTTTTGCCATGTTCAACAGTGTTCTGAGTCTTTCAACAAAAGACATGAACGTATATTGGACACGGTCAATTCCTACTTATGCCGCTTTAATGGTTTTGAGTGGTGCCTTGGCGTATCTTTTTTCTGAAATGACGATACATGAGGCAGGAACGTTTCGATGGATTTTTATGGTCTTGACATTTGGCTATTTGCTCTTTCTTTCTATGATGCGTTTTATGCGTAAAATTGTTGACCTTGCTCAAAAAGAAGACAATAATTGGATGAAACGCATGAAATAAGAACACGCTAATTTAAACGTAAAAAAGATGTTGCGTCACTTTTCCAAGCACTTTTTTTCATTTTTTTTGACATTATGATTTTAATTTAATCATTAAATGATCAATATTAGCTCAAAAAATAAGAATAAATTAAATTAAACCACCATGGCTGAAAAACATTTTTCTCGCAGAAACCTTGACTTCACACTCCTTGAAGTCCTTGATGTTGAATCGTTAACGCATTATGAATTCTTCAGTGCACACGACAAAGAAACCTTTGGAATGGTCTTAGATGCCATGACCGATATTGCCGAAAAAATCATGAAACCCGCTTTCGTTGACTCAGATCGCCATCAACCTGAATTGGTAAATGGACAAGTGAAGGTACATCAAGGTGTTCACGATTTCTACAAAGCGTTCAGTGAAACAGGCTTGTTAGCAGCTCCTTTTCCTTTTGAATACAATGGTCAACAACTGCCAAAAGTTGTCAACGCTGCTGCTGAATTTATCGGTGGTGGCGCGCATAACAGCTTTATTATGTATTCCGATTTGACAAAAGGCGCAGCCAATTTGATTGTTAAATTTGGTACAGAAGAACAAAAACAGCAGTTTGCCCTCAAAATGTTGTCTGGCGAATCGACGGGCACTATGTGTCTGACCGAAACCCAAGCAGGTAGTTCACTGTCTGATGTAGCGACAACAGCTTCGCCCCTGCGAGACGGCACTTACAAAATCAAAGGTCAAAAAATATTCATTTCAGCAGGCGACCATGATGTGACTGACAATATTGTTCATCTCGTTTTAGCCCGTATTGATGGCGCACCTAAAGGAACAAAAGGCATTTCACTCTTTATTGTACCTAAAAAACGTGTAAATACTGAGGGGGGGCAATTGGTCTCAAATGATGTCGATTCCATAGGTATTTATCATAAAATGGGGCAAAAAGCAACACCCGCCATGCACTTAGGTTTTGGTGATAAAGACGATTGCATCGGTTATTTACTCGGTGAAGCCAATCGAGGACTGCCTCAAATGTTTTTGATGATGAACGGGGCGCGACTGGGTGTGGGTTTGGGTGGCATACACATCGCTTCGGCAGCTTATTATGCCTCATTACAATATGCCAATGAACGCCCACAAGGACGACGACTGAACGAAAAAGGTGCATTTGGCGAACCAACGACCATCATTCATCATCCAGATGTCAGACGTATGTTATTGTTTCAAAAAGCCATTATGGAAGGTGGTTTATGCCTTATTTTGCAATGTTACAAATATTTGGACTTAGAACGTGTCGAAGAAGACCCCTCAGTAAAACAGCATTACAACGACCTTTTGGAGCTGCTCACGCCCGTTGCCAAAACCTTTGGTGCTGAAATGGGCACCCTCGCCACCAACCAAGGCGTGCAAGTTTTAGGCGGTTATGGTTATACTGAAGACTTTGAGTTGGAACAATTGGCGCGTGATGTCCGCATCATGAGTCTTTATGAAGGCACAACGGGTATTCAAGCGCAAGCCGTTTTAGGTCGTCAAATCCCTCGAAATGGTGGAAAAGCAGTTGATTTGTGGATAAATGAAGTCAAAAAAGACATTGAAGCGGCTCACACATTCGATAACCTAAAACCTTATGCCGTATTGTTAGAAAATGAAGTACGTAATTGGAAACAGACAACACAACACCTTTTATCTGTTGCTGCCAAAGGCGATTTTGAAGTTTATTTGTCCGATGCGACATTATATATCGAGTTATTCGGCATCTTAAATGTCGCTTGGATGTGGCTGAAACAAGCAACCGTAGCTCAAAAAGCTTTAAACAATAAAAATCCTGAAGGTGACGAACAGTCCTTTTATGCTTCAAAAATACACACCATGCGTTTCTATTATCATTATGAATTGCCAAAAGTAAAAGGTCTGACAACACGTCTTTTAGATGAGACGCTTTTGACTGTTTTCGACGATAATTTTGAACCGCTTTGTTGAAAATAGTGAATGGTGAATTTGCAAAGTATTGTAAGTTAATACTTTGCAAATTCACCATTCATCATTACATTTCAAAGGGCTTTCCTTTGTCCTTTATACCCGCTTTATAAGAAGCCGTCATTTCCTTTTGATGTGTTTTCAAATCAAACTCGTTCGGGTCAAATTCCTCAACGCCTAACCATTCGAGCATTTCCTCATGTTCTTCATGGTCAGGATTCGACAAAGTTTCTTTTAAGTCTTCATAACCCCAAACGCCGCCGCAATCTTCGGGCGGACAAGCTCCTTTACCCGCAACGAGTAATGGATATTTCTGATTGGCATCCGGTGCCAGTATTTTTTCTAAGGTCACACGGTGCATCCAACCGTCACCAAAATCGTACTCATATATAATGTGTGCTTTTTCACGATTCAAAACGCTATCGAGCTTAACAAGTCGTTCGTCTTCCATGTCTGAATCGTCTTCTGTAAAAGGTATGCCATAATATTGACCACCAATAATAAATTGATGTAAATGGCTGTTGTACCACCCCATTGCCCCTTGAATACAGGAATGAAGCAAATACAGGCTGATATCCTGCGGGACTTGTAGTTGCCGCCAAATGGGTGGCTTGGTCGCACCTTCTAATTGTACTTTGAGTTGATAGATATTGGACATTTTTCATTAATTTTGATGAATAAATCTGGTTTTACTGAGGGGGAAATGTCTGTAAAAATACAAAACTATAAGATTTCCCAATCGTTTTTTAAAAACTTTTAACCCAAAAATAAAGTTTATAAGTCGTGAGATTTCTGTGATGTCTAAAAACCATCTTTGCATTATGAAAAAATATCTGTTCAACAAATTTAAAAAAGTCACGATGAAAATCATTATTATGTCCGTCTTTGCCATTCTTATGGCTTGCCAAGTAAAAAACACCCCTCAGTATGTCGCCGCTTCGACAGCTACAACTGTCCCAGCAACTGTTGATGGCGATACAACCCTAAAAAAAATCGTCAAATCGGAAGCAGAATGGAAAAAGCAGTTGGGCAATAGCCTTGCTTATCAAGTCCTTCGCGAAAAAGGAACAGAGCGCGCTTTTTCAGGTAAATATTGGGACAACCACGAAGAAGGCACTTACTATTGCGCCGCTTGTCATTTACCATTGTTTTCAAGCAAAACTAAGTTTGAATCTGGCACTGGCTGGCCTTCTTTCTATGAACCTCTCAAAAAAGCTTATGTCAACGACCATCGTGATGAGAGTTATGGCATGGTGAGAGATGAAGTCATCTGCGCCCGTTGCGACAGCCATTTAGGTCATGTCTTTGATGATGGCCCTAAACCAACAGGTTTACGCTATTGCATGAACTCTGTTTCAATGACTTTCGAAAAAAAATAGCATCGTATAGCTGTATGGCTGTATGGCTAAAATATTAACAATCAATAATTCATCATTCATCATTCCCTTATGAATACTTCAAATCAAAAATTCAATGTCTTGACACCCGAGGAAGAGCGTGTCATTGTCTATAAAGGTACAGAATACCCTGGAACAGGCAAGTTCAATAAACATTACGAGGCAGGGGCTTATATCTGCCGTCGTTGCAATGCCCCTTTATATCGGTCAGAACACAAATTCGACTCAGGTTGCGGCTGGCCGTCTTTCGATGATGAGATAGAAGGTGCAGTGAAACAAGTGCCTGATGCAGATGGTCGGCGCATCGAAATCGTATGCACCAATTGTGGGGGTCATCTCGGACACATATTTAAAGGTGAACGATTTACGCCTAAGAACGCAAGGCATTGTGTCAATTCTGTTTCAATTGATTTTATACCTGCTGACAAAGCATAACGAATGCTTTAAGGAAGTTTCAATGTCAATTTTTAAAAGTTCTCAATTTTGAAGCATAAAAAAAGCGTTGTAAGTCACTGACTTACAACGCTTTATAATTTTAAATTGTGATCTGGCTGGGATTCGAACCCAGGACCCTTTGATTAAAAGTCAAATGCTCTACCAGCTGAGCTACCAAATCTTTCCAACAATTTGTATCGCCTTGCGGCTAATTGCGGTGCAAATATAGGACGACTTTTTTTATCTCCAAGCTTTTTTAAAAATAATTTTTCAAATAATTTCACCCCAATATATTAACTCATTGATTATCAAAAACTTAAGTGTTTAAATTTAATTCAAGTTGAATGCCATCTAATACCTGTTCACGGGTTAAATTGGAAAAAGAAATGCCCAGCAGACGAACTTTGCCGAAATCCGCAACATTGGCTTCCAACAATTCATAAGCCCCCCTCAGTATATCGTCCTTATTTTTGAGTTCATTCAGATACGTCTTCGAGCGTGTAAAAGTCTGGAAGTCTGCACTTTTAGCTTTCAAGTTCAATGTCCGTCCAAAAACGTCTTTTTTCGTCATGTACTTAAATACACGGTCAATAATAGGCACAAGTTCCGCTTTCATCTCCTCAATATCTTCAATATCATTTTTAAACGTCTCCTCTGCACCAATACTTTTTCTTACACGGTTCGGATTAACAAGGCTTTCGTCTTCACCACGACAAACGCGATAATAATGCCGCCCTACTTTTCCAAAACGACGAATGAGGTCAATTTCACTCAATTGCTTCAAGTCTGCCCCTGTTCGGATGTTCATTTTCCGCATCTTTTCGGCTGTGACTTTACCGATGCCGTGAAATTTTTCAATAGGCAGTTTTTCTAAGAAAGGGAGGGCTTCTTCGGGCGTAATCAAGGTCAGGCCATTCGGTTTGTTGAAATCTGAAGCGGTTTTCGCTAAAAACTTTGTAAAACTCACGCCCGCGGAAGCCGTTAAGCCCGTTTTTTCAAAAATCTTTTGACGTATTTCCTGCGCAATAAACGTCGCTGAAGCCATATTGAACTTATTTTCAGTCACATCTAAATAAGCTTCGTCGAGACTGAGGGGTTCGACTAAATCGGTGTATTCCTCAAAAATATCACGAATTTGACGGCTTACCTCTTGATAACGCTCATAATTCCCTTTCACAAAAATCAAATGTGGACAAAGACGCGCCGCTATTACACCAGGCATGGCAGAATGAACACCATATTTACGTGCTTCATAACTCGCTGCTGCCACAACACCACGCCGCCCCGAACCGCCAACGGCAATAGCTTTCCCTTGCAAAGCAGGGTTATCCCGTTGTTCGACGCTGGCAAAAAAAGCGTCCATGTCTATATGAATAATCTTTCGCATCGCAATACCTGAAAATTAATGCGTTTTTATTAAAATAAAATTATCTTTGTAAAGCTAAATCTACCATTTTTTTCATTCAAATCTGCAATAACAATATGAAAAAGTTCTTTACACTCTTATTGTCTTTCTCAATCGCCTCTATTTCCTCTGCTCAAATCGGTGGGCAAAGTGCGGACAACGCCTCGATGAATAGTTTTACAAAATCTGAGGAGATAAGAAGGGCGCTTAATACATCCAATTCTCGTCAAGCAACAGGTTTTGACAACCGCTATGAAGGCGTTCAAGGCTCTCCTTTCTTAATTGAAGACTGGTTAGAAGGCACTTTAACCTTGCACGATTCGGCATTGGTAAAGGATAAAATTAAATATAAATTTGAACTCCTTAATAATACTATTTGGATTAAATTAGGTACTGGAGAAGAGCGCATTATTTTCAGCCGCGAGTTGCTTTCACTTGAATTAACCGATAAAAACAATAAGCACTATCTTATTAAAAAGGTAAAACTACCTGACATTAAAGATAAAGATCATTTTTCAATCATTCTTTTTGAAAACGAAAACATGACACTTGTTAAAGATGCGAAAAAGGTATTTCGCAAAGCAAATCTCGAAGACAAAGGCATCGTAACAGTTGGCAAAGCCTACGATTGGTTCGAGGATATTGAGAAATACTATGTAAAGACGGGGAATAAATCTTATTTTGTAGAAACAAACTTAAAGAAGTCGAATCTCATAAGCCTTGCTCCTAAATCTCATGAAAAGATGATTCAACAATATTGCAAAACGAACGATATAGGCGGGAAATTAAATGAAGCAGAAGCCGTTAAATTGGTGAAGTATATTAGTGATTTGAAGTAAATTGGGGGTTTTAGGATTAAAATACAAAGACGATAAGACGCATTTAAGAGTCTTATCGTCTTTGTATTTTAATCCTAAAATCATTTCACATCATAAGTCACCTTTAATCCGCGCAAACCTGCATCAATCACTTTTTCTATGATAGGCTGTCCTGTATTCGCCTGAGCATTATAATCCCACTTGCCGTTGCGTTCAACCGATTCTTCCCATTCAAAAGAACGATTGATACTAAACGATAGAGTGATATAAATATCTTGCGTTTCATTGCCTGTGATACTGAGGGGGGTATCAAATTTGCCTGTAATTACGCCCGAACCCAACGGATTAGGTACTGTCGCTGACAACGCATTGACAACCGTTGTAGAGCCTTCAGGCGATTGACCATTAAACATTTTATCATTCGACGCATAAGAGGATACCAGTTTGGTCTCAAAACACCAATAGCCTTGCTTAAAATTGCCTGTCGTCACGTTGTCCAATTTATTCCACACTTTGTATGGTGTCAAATAATTGTTATACCCTAAAAACGAAGCTAATGTACCTCTTTGGTCAAGGAAAGTACCCGCAAAAGGGACATTGTACATATTGAATAAAATATCAAAATTTTGATACGCAACAGAAACTCTCGCCCCTTCATACCGACCGATTCCGAAATTTTTCATCGGAACGGTTAAAAACACCTCGCCTTCTTTTGCCATTTTGACTTTTGAAAAATCAATAGCGCCTTCTCCACCAGCCAGAGTCTCGGGTGTCGTTAACAAGACCAGTCCTTTACCCAATGCCGTGGAATTATTAGTCATAAGTTCAATTTGTTGGATACCAATTTGATTCATCAAAGGCGTTTGTGCCGCCCTGCCTGAACCTACTCCAGCAGGAAACCCCTTGTTGTCAAGACGTTCTTGTAATCCATCAAATTTTACGCGGAAGTGAACGGCATACTGTGGCTCTTTTTTACAGCCTGTTAAAGAAATTAGTAGTCCGAAAAAAAATAAAATACAGAGTTTTTGCTCGATTTTCATGTTGTACGTCGTGTTGTTCGTGAGAAAAATGGTTAAAAATGATGTACCATGGACAAATTACTGAGGGGGTAAAATTGTCTTTTTTCGTTAATAGCATCGTTTTCTTAAATAATATTCGAGTTTCAAGTGGCGAGTGAGATTATAATATATTGTTGTTTTTTGTTAAAATTTTGCTTTACTATACAAAAATAAAGTACCTAAATGGATAATCCTAACATATGCCCATAAATATTTATATTATTTTTACAACAGACAATTTTCACTTATTTTAATAAACTCTATACCGCCTTGTCTTTGGGTTGAGTGGACATCATAAATACATACGATAAAATCAGAAGTAAAAATTGTTATTTGTCGAAATATTATTTTGACAAAATGCTGACATAAAAAATTTGACTTTTAAAATACAAGAACATGTCAAAATTTTTATAGCTTTCGGCATTAAATTGTGAAACTAATTTTTTAATCAAAAACGGCTCTTTTTATGAAAAAACTATTTGCCTTACTAATTCCTATCATCGTGGTACTCCTCGCTTGGCAACAGCCCCCTCCGCAAGGCAACCGCCCACGCCCTGCCCCCATCAATCAAGACAGCTTGAAAAAAGAACGCCAACGCATGGTTGATGAAGTCATGGCAGATATAAAAGGCAAGGAAGGTATGCGTGCCGACTCCGTTTTTACAAACATCAAATTGTTCAAAAACCTCAGCGCAGAACGGATGCTGAATGTCATGAATGAAGGTTGGAGTAAAGCCCTCGGTGTGGGTTGTAACCACTGCCACAACGTCAACAAATGGTCTGACGAAGCCAAAAGTGACAAGCAACTCGCTCGTGATATGGCGGCTATGACCAATAAAATCAATAAAGAATTGTTGCAAACGATGAAAGGTTTAGATGACAAATCGAGTATCAATTGCACAAGTTGCCACAATGGACGGAAACATCCTGCAAAACGATTGGATTAAATATCTGGGTGGATACCCCCTCAGTAAAAAAGCCCTTGAACATCATGTACGAGGGCTTTTTGATTTTTTATTGGACTAATAGATTGCCCAAATTACACCTAAAATTGAATAATAAAATATCAACAAAACACTCAACAAACCGACTATTGCAGAATCATAAAATACCGTTCCAAGTGTCATCCGTTTGCCTAAATATTGACTTAAAAAATATACAGGAAATTGGAAAACCCAACCAACATAATACATGAATTGTCCGAACCACCCCCACAGCAGATTTTGACGATTGAACTGTAGCGGCGAAGGAAAATTTTGAGATAATCGAGCATACAATTTTTCATTTAGTTGCTCGGCTTTCTCCTCTTCATCACCTTGAATATCAATCTTTTGAATAGGCTTTCCAAAAATAACATCGCACTTTTTACCCCAATTTGAAAAGCTGTCATAAGAGATGGAAACGGGTACAATATGGACATCAATATCCTCCGCCCAAGCCCGTTGTGCCATCGTAATAAAGCCTTTTTTCAAGGGTTTAACAGTCGTTTGATGCGTACAAAAACCTTCTGGAAAAATAAGAATCCATTCGTTTTTGCTAAACAGTTCCTGACATTCATCAAAGGTTCTTTTGTTTTTCAAAGTAGCGTTTTCATTCTGCTCTGATTGACGAAAGATGGGCAACACTTTAAAATGTCGCAGTATTTTATTGGCTAATGGTTTACTAAAAGCATCGCCACGCGCCAAGCAATAAACACCCTGTTTGAGCGAAGCAGCTATGTACAAAGCATCTAAAAAAGAGTTGCTGTGTGTCACGGCAAATAAAATGGGTTTATTGGAAGGTATATTTTCAACACCTTCCCAGCCAATTCGTTTGTTGTAAAAATGGAGTGATATGCGTACCATAAAACGCATGAAGTGATAAAGCATTCGTCTTCGTTTTTGAGGGTAAAAATAAGGGCATTGTTAAAAATATTGGACTATTTTGAAGAATTACTCTAAAATTGTTAGTAGTACCCCTCAGTAAAAAAGCCTTTGTGCGAGTGTGCAAAGGCTTTTTCCTTTTTATTAATGTTGAAACAATCTCCATTATGGTTCATTTTTAAGTAAAAGTACCTTTATTTGTACAAAACTGCACTTAAATTCATTTTAAAGCTTTCCCATATTGGGAAAACAAACGTACATTTGCACTATGAGAATCATTACCAAAAGACGATTGGAGGATTTCATCAATATTTATCCAGATGCCACAGCATCGCTAAAGTTTTGGTATGATACAATTACGATAGCTAATTTTCATTCGGCGCAAGAGATAATTTTGTTATTTAAAGCGGCTGATTATGTTGGCAATAATAGAATTGTTTTCAATATCTCTCGCAATAAATATCGTCTTATTGTGAAATTTGAATTCCATCCAAAAGCACAACTGGCTTACATTCGTTTTATCGGCACTCATGCTGAATATGATAAGATAAAGGACATTAAAAACATCTAAATCTAACAAAAATGAAAGAATTTCCAAGTTCAAAATATCCCATCACACCCATTATTGACGAAGCAACTTATCAGCGTTTTTGCGATTGGGTGGAAGAAATAGATGCCCTACATTTTGAAGATGAAGCCGAAGAAGAAAAGAAATTTGCTTACCTCGATACGCTCACAACCTTGATAGTGGCTTATGAAGAGAAGCATTTTAAATTCAATAAAATTCAATTAACCCTCGTACAAGTCCTTGAACAAGCGATGGAACAATTGAATTTATCAAGGAAAGATTTAGCCAAAATTTTAGGCTCAAATCGCGTTTCAGAGATTTTTAGTGGTAAAAGAGAGCTGTCTTTGGCTCAAATTAGGACTTTGCATAAGGAGCTGCGGATTCCTACGGATTTGTTGGTGGGAGTTTGAGTTGGGTGTAAGATGTGAAGTTTTTTATAAAAAAGGAAGAAAATACTGAGGGGGTCATTTTCTGTAATACTGAACCTCTAAATCTTTACAATAGAACTTTCCATCGCTTGGAAAATCCCACACATTGGATATTTCACGCAACAAAAACGGTTCAAAACCCATTTTGATACGGATACGATTTCGGGAACGTAAGCGTCTGTTTGAAAACTGTTTGGATAGCTTTTCAGACAATGCTCGATTGTGGCAGCAACTTATAACGGGTGTTTTTCTTAGAGAATGAGACATTTTGATTGATTTTATGGTGAAATTCAGTCAATATATTTTTCATTTCTCCTTTTTTCTACCAATGATCGAGTTTTCATGTTCATAATTTGTTTAAGCTGCAGCTTGGGCAGGTTGTTGGTGTACCTTTAAAAGTTGTGCGGCTTTTAAAAATTCCATTGCATAAGATTCACCGTTTGGCGCAGAAAACTCGACTAAAAACGTATCAGCATTGATAACTTCAACGATTGTCCCGAGTGTGCCGCGTCGTAAACCTAACGCAGGCAAGTCTTTATCAAGGACGATTGCATCTAATATTTCTAATTGTTGTTCTTTCATTTTTTATATCAAGTTTTTATAAAACATGTAGTTAGCCGAGCAAAATCCTCACCCTGCAAAATAACCCAACCCGTACGTACCGTTGCTTCTTTTCCACCATAAGTCATTCGAAAATCCAACCGATATAGTTTACCAAAGTTATTTTCTTTTTCAAAAATAGCAAAATTCGTGAATACCGCGTCACGAATCGCCTCTTTTAAAACCGTATAATTACTTTGATTGATACCTAAAGCAGACTCAAATACCCTTGCTTTATGTTTGCCATCAACGTGTTCATAATTAAGAGAGTAACCCAATAATTTTCGGTCATCAATATAAATTGACTGCGGATTGGGGAGTTTTATTGCTTGCACAGTGCTGAAATTTAAGTTTTCTCAAAAGGTTTTCTAAATTTATGACACAAAAATACATACAGTTTGTAGTAAAAAGCAACACAATAAAAATATTTTTTATCAAACAAAAAAGGCAGCTTGCAAATGAATGCAAACTGCCTTTTAGATTGGAAAGTGGAGCTGGAGGGAATCGAACCCTCGTCCGGTCAAAGCATCAGAGAGCTTTCTACATGTTTAGTTGCCATATTTGTTTTATTCGAGCTGTGGGGAGGTTGGACAACACACCCAGACCGCAACCTTATCTCTTTGGAGTTCGCCAACAGCCAGAGCGCTCTGTTGACTATTCTGATTAGGGATGATACGCCGTGCTGTAGAAACCAGAAAATCTACGTAACTCCGAAGAGCGTGCACTTAGCGCAAAGGCATTCTAATTCCTAGAATTAGGCCGCCATGGCATATTGATAGTTGCCAACTATGGTTTAAAGTACCGTTTAACGGGAGGTAACATCATAGCCCGACATGCTTACTAACCAATTCACTTTCCCGTCGAATCCGGTCAGCCCCATTTGTAAAAGAACTTATTTCCCAAGAAGGGACGCAAAGATAACTATTTTTTGGCTTAAAAAGTTCATTGCGGTTAAATAACTGTTAAACCATACATTTTTGGTCTTTAAGTTTTTAATTTTGTAGAAAAATAACAAAAAGGCGCATCAACTGCCTTTTGAACTAAAAGAATAGGACAAGTCCAGAACATGAATCAAAAAGCAATTTGGGTAATTATTGGGTTAATGTCGTTAGCGGTCGTCGGGGTATTGTCGCTACAGATGAGTTTTATCAACAACAGCCGTCGGTTGAATGAGGAACAATTCGACAAACACGTAGCTGCTGGCTTGAAAAAAGTAGCTGAATTGCTTGAAAACGTCGAAAATGTTCAAGTTTCGCGCTTTGCAAATGGTTTTTCTATTAAACAATTTGAGACGGATACAAACGGCAATTTTCGTTATCAAGAACATGCTGTTATCACAAGTAACCCCTCAGTATTGCGGCATACAATGGAAGCGCTTCAGTTGAAACAGGAAATGTTCAATATCCCCATCGAAGAACGCATCGAGGTCATTCGGCTTGACCGATTTTTGAAAGATGAATTGGGTACTGAAATTCCGTTCAGTTATGGCGTTTGGTCAAATTCATCTAATAGTTTTGTTATTTATAACAACCATTATGTTGTACCCAACGAAAGTCAGGCGGGCTATAACTACGTAAAATCATCGCCATACAAAACAAAACTTTTCCCCACCGATATCAATGCGCCAGGTACGCTACACGTTTTTTTTCCAACCAAATCTGCTCATGTTTGGGGGCGTTTGTGGTTCGATTTGTTGCTGTCTTTGCTTTTCACTGCTATCATTTTAGCCTCTTTTGCTTATACCATCAGAGTTATTTTGCAGCAAAAGAAATTGTCAGAAATGAAAAACGACTTCATCAACAATATGACACATGAATTTAAAACACCGATTGCCACCATTTCATTGGCTTCCGATTCCATCATCAACCCCTCAGTAATCGGCAACCCCGATAAGGTCAAACGTTTCGCAAACATCATCAGTCAAGAGAACAAACGGATGCACGGGCAAGTCGAAAAAGTGCTGCAAATGGCGCTTGTGGAGCGTGGAAGCATCAAATTGAACTTTACAGACGTCAATATTCATCAAGTCATTGAGCAAGCCGTTGGCAATATGGCTCTGCAAGTGGAGCGAAAAGAAGGTACTATTTCAGCACAACTCAATGCTGAAAAATACTATGTCGAAGGCGATTTAAACCATATTTCAAACGTCATCAATAACCTGTTAGACAATGCGAATAAGTATTCACCTGAAAATCCCGACATCACTGTTTCGACGATTAACAAATCAAATGGCATCGAAATTACGGTTTCAGACAAAGGTATTGGTATAACAAAAGAAGCCAAAAAGCGTATTTTTGAAAAATTT
>JANLQI010000418.1:0-3129 GCA_031367705.1 Saprospiraceae bacterium
TGGGGCATGAATAAAACTTTGCGTCCTTTTTCGCCACGATATTTATAGCCAAACCAAAAGAGTGCAATATGCGTCAAAATGAATACAATACCCGTGAAGAATAATGTCCAGTTGAACAAAGATTGAATCTTTGCGCCATGCTCTGAGGCATGTTCCAACGGACCATATCCAATCATATAGTTTTTGTAATACCAAGCTGAAGCCACACAGAAGACCAAAAAGCCAACCATAAAGAACATACCCAAACGTGAGTTTGATTTGTTGCTTTCCTCTTGTACAGCTTCTTCGCCTCGAATCTTCGCCGACAATTCACTGATTCGTCCAATTTGTACTGCTACGACTATGAACAGTACGATGCTTGCCAGTATAAGTAACGTTGTCATTTAAATATATTTTATGCAAAATTAAGGCTATTAATATGCCTTTTTATACGCTTTTATTGTAAAAATCTATTTAGATTTTTTATAAATATTAAAAGTCAATCAAAATACTGAGGGGTTTATTCAACTTATTTGAAACAGACATTCCCTCTAAAAGTACTCAATAAATATTATAGAACTAATTGATTCTAAGCATGATGATGAGTCGTTTCTTCCAAATAAGGGTCATTATCAGGATAAAGCGATGCTTTTTCTAAGCGGCTGAAAACGAACCACACAAATAAAGCTGTAAAACCTAAAAATGTACCTATCTCTAAAAGACCAGGAATACCAAAGCCTGGTGTCATATCTGGTGTATAGTGGAAATAATTATCCATATTCATTTTATGCAAAGCATCGAGTGCCGGTGTTGCGTCAACCGCTGCTTGTGCGACTTCATGTCCAGCAGCTTCAACAGCATGTGTTGCTGCTGCACCATGTTCTCCAACAGCTTGTGCTGCGTGTTCGGCTGCGCCATGTGCAGCTTCACCAACTGCTCCGTGTGCTGCCCCCTCAGTATGTCCAGCACCATGGTCAGCCATTGCTGATTTGTACGGACCAATTTTTACCATTTGGAAAAAATCCCACCAGTGACCAACGAATATTAAAGCCGAAGTAAAAGTCAATGTACCAAACTTCCGTTTTGTATCATTACGCATCAAAATGAGGAACGGCAAAACGAAATTCAAAACTAAGTTACCATAGAATAAAACAGGAAACTCACCCATTCGTTGACGGTAGTATATTGTTTCTTCTCCAATATTGGCATACCATATAAGCATGTATTGAGAGAACCATAAGTAAGTCCAGAAAATTGAGAAGGCGAACATAAATTTACCTAAGTCATGTAAATGTTCCTCTGTTACCCAAGTAAAATAACCTTTACCTTTTAGATATATCAAAAACAATGTCGTGATAGCCAAACATGTTACCCACCAGCTTGCTGTTACATACCAAGCGTACATCGTTGAATACCAATGTGCATCAAGCGACATCAACCATAACCAGATAGCCGCAGCACTTGTAAAACCTGCAATTGGTAAGAACATCGCACCCCAAACCTTAACTTTATCGTACCAAGGATAGTCTGATTTTGTTGTTGGAGTCGTTTCGTCCTGAGCTAAAGACATAGAACGAAACTTACGCATGAAGAAATACCAAATGCCACCAAAACCAAAAGTTGCCAAAAAGAACATAGGCAAGTTCAAAAAACCAGCTTTACCTGTAAGGATTTTATCACCTTTAACCAAATCAGCATCAGCCCAATGGTACAAGTGATGCCAGTGCATCGCTGCACCAATACCTACAATAGCTATACCTCCTAAGCCAATCGGTAAAAACAAACCCATTGCTTCCCATACCCGTTTGAAGGCTGTATGCCATCCAGCGTACATCGTAATCGTTGCACCCGTTACAAAAATAGCAGTGAAAGCAACGCCACCAAAAAAGGCAGAATTGTGTAGAAGATTAGTCCAAAAACGGGTGTGATGTTCCGTTGGGTCATCAAAAAATGAAGCCGTCAGACAGATAGCTCCAAGAGCCATCAAACCCATCAACACATTTTTTTGCTTTGTCTCGAACGCAAACTGTTTCATATTAAGACATTAAACAGCGACTTTTAACTTCGCCGAATTATTTTTAACTGATTGATTTCCAAATTATTAGCAAATATTTGAGCATTAATACCCATAATTTGCCATTTATACTGAGGGGGTCTAATTAACGACGATGTCCTGTCGAATGACCACCTGCAGCGGGTACTGTTTCTACTTTTGTTGCTGGAACAGCAGGTTGTGTCGCTTTCATTTTGGCGGCAGACAAAACCTTCATCAAAGAATCTGTTACGGCTTCTTTTGGTTTGAATGTATTCCAAACGTCATCGTATTGAAGTTTTTTAACTTCTGCTTGGCATGAACGAATGTAGTGAATCACATCCCAACGTTCTTCGTAGCTCAATTTATCAGAATAGCCACCCATAACGTTTTTACCATACATAATACCATGATATAAACGTCCAACGTTGCCGTTCGCAAAAGTATCAAGCGTCAAGTTCGCTGGTTGTGCAGGGTATTTACCATCGTCACGCACCAAATAACCATCACCCGCACCTTTTGCACCGTGGCAAATACCACAATATATTACGAATAATTCCTTACCTTTTGCCAAACTTACTTTAGTAATTGGGAAAGGATTCGTTGTTATTTCACGAGTCGCTCTTGTACGTTCTTCTTCGTTATCAGAATAATAGTAAGGCACATTGCCGTTTACAGGTGTTGAAATACCTCTGTCGCCACCGTTTAGGTGAGACATATAGTCTGCACTGTAACCATGCGCTGAAATACCTACATAACCACGCGGAATTGTACCATGTATTGGCAAACGAGGAGTACCCCAAAGCTGTGTAACCGTTTTGACACTGCCTTCATTCCATGTATGGAGTGAATATTCGTCAATTTTGTTCGGTTCGTAAGCGATTGAATGTGCCATATCGGGCATATACTCATGCCCCGTAGCATTGCCATGCGCGGGAGAGCAAGCCTCGAACGCAAATGCTGCAACCGTTGCAGCTAATAATCCGCCTAAAAATTTCTTATTCATTTCGATTTATTTTCAGAGACTTTTAGTCTAAAAATTTCTTTAAAATGCCATTTATACTGAGGGGGGTATTTCGCCAGATTTACGAAATTTTTAAAATTTCGTAAATCTCTGC
>JANLQI010000435.1:0-19563 GCA_031367705.1 Saprospiraceae bacterium
TTGTGCAATACTTGTGGAATCCGTAGGAACGTGCTTCTCCCAACCTATAAATTTGAGCAAAAACGATGGTTTTGTCCTTTTAATACCTTCAAAAACAACAGTTTGTCCATGGACAAAAAAAGCCATGAGACTAAAAAAGAAGATGAAAATTTTAGATTTTATCGCCGCTGTCATTGGTGAAATGTTTGTGATTTGTGAAATTTCTCAGTACGAAATAATGCTCAATATCGTTTTTGGACTCATATATCGTTCCCTTTCTTGTATCCCATTTTTATCTGCACCGCCCCATTCTTTTATCTTTAAATTTTGACTAAAACCGTATAAAATTGCAGTGCAGCGAAGCCAAAGAAGGCAAATGCAATCAGTTTGTCCATAATCTTTTGAAGTCCTAAAAGGCGTTTCCAAAGCAGTTTTCCAAGCAAAATGAAGACTAAAAACCCTGCAAATGTGCCAACAGCAGCGGCTAATGTGAAGTAAAAATACGCCTCTGGTTTGGGCTTCAATAATCCATTTTGAACAAATACATTACCCCACAAAAGCCAAAAAGGATAAACAACAACATTCGCAAAACCTAAGACAATACCTTGATAAAAAGCATTTTTAGGTGGTAATTTAACCCCCTCAGTATCCCGCTTCTTTTTTAGGTTTTTTATGGCTAAAAATATTAATATAGGAATGGAAACAACCGCAAAAATCGAACTCAAATACGGTATCGTCAATAAGACATTCATACCCAAAAGAGTGATGCCAATTTGGAAAAATTCAACGACTGATGCGCCCAAACTAAATGAAACCGCTTGTTGTTGCCGTTTCGACAATGTCAATTGTAGTATCGTCAAATTGAGCATACTCAATGGCAAAGTACCAATAAAACTGCTGGTCAAACCCAACCATATATGATTTAATATTTCAGTGTAAGTCATTGATATTGTATTTTTTATTTGTTTTTTTTGTCATTCTGGATGCCGTGAAAGAATCTGTATGTATTAATTATTAAGATTCTTTCACTCCGTTACTAATGACGCACAGGAATCACGTTAGGGAAACTTTAAAAGTTTCCCTAACGTAGTTCTTGTCCTCGTCATTCCGTTTTAGACGACACCGATTAGGTGTCGGTTTTCCTCAGAATGACAAAAAAAAGACCGCTCCATCATTCCAAATCCTCAACTTCTTTTTGTCTTGTCACAAAAATCTTGTACTCATTCAACGTCATATAAGGTACGCCCAAGCGGTGTTGTGCCGTTGAAACTTCAAATATTTTTTTCCACAATTTTAGGTACGCAGACCAAGTTTCAATAAGCGGAATATTGGGGTCAAAAATGTGGGCAGGGTCAGAGCCAACGCCATTAATTTCTAAAATTTTCACATTTTTGCCCTTTTGGAGGTCAGATACTGAGGGGGTCTTTATGTCCAATCTGAAAACAAAACAGCCGGGCAAATCGGCTTGAATTTTGTCAAAACCAGCGACCATTTCCTTTGAAATCAAATGATTATAGTTCAAAAATTTAGTGCCACGGCAGTGATTACCAATGTGTTCAACGACCACTTTTTCGCCTGCTTTGGGTATCGAACACAGCAAATCGGCACTTTCTCGTTTGAGTCTGTCAATTTGTAAAATACCTCTTGGATTCTGCATCAACAGACATTGCACCGCCAATTTGCCGTCGCCTATTACGGTCAAAAACTCTTTGAGCGTGACGGAAAAAATACCGCTTTCGCACGTTTCAGGGTTTTTCCAATACAAAACAGCCGCTTCAATAGGATAATCCACAAATTCCTCCATTAGAAATGTTGTCGGGTATTTACGGATGTGTTGGGTTATTTCTGACCATTTATTCACCTTTTTAACCATCAGACCCCGACAACCGACTGTGGGTTTTAGGATAATTGGGAATTGTAGCCCCGCTTTTTCAAAGTTTTTGATGATGTTTGGAAGATTGTCGGTTGGCTGAATGACGCTGTTCTTAGGTCGATACTGAGGGGGTACCCAACGGCTGATGTCCGCCTTATTTTCACCAACCATGCCGCCTGTGGGGATTGCAGGATTTGCTGCCGTGAAAAACAAAGGCGACCGCGCACGTATTGCCAAATAAATGGTATAGATAATGACAGGAAAGGTATAAACTCGCCCATGCCAATACTCTTTATTGGTCAAACGGATAAACCATTTTTTTCGATTTAACGTCGTTTTTAAACTTATATCTATCCGCCAATGTGTTGGTATTTTAGACAGATATGAGTTGTTCGCCATAGGCAAAACTGTTGTGGTTGATGTCATGCTTTCCCAATTCATAGTATTGAAAATCAATTATTTGTGATGAATAAAAATAATTAAATTGTGAAATAGAAACTGTACAAGGACCCGATTGACGTTGCATCAAAATACCATTTTCTGGTTCATCTGTTTTGGGCGTTTGATGAAAAGCCCAAAGGTCGGTTGCAGGTTTTCTGATGTTTTTGTTGTTCAAAAAATCTGAAAACCACTGTTCCCGTTGGCTTCTGATGTCTGAATTATAAAGCGTACAGCTTGACCAAATCTTAGGTTTATCCTTGTCTAAATGAAGTTTATGACGCTCAATGCCATCCCACCGCAACTCCAAAAAGGTGTCGTCTTGACCCGTTATCATCGTGAAAGGCTCGATGTTTGTTAAATCATACATTTGCCAAAAATCAAGTATTTCAGGGTATTCAAAACTATCTAACAACATTAATCCACGGCTTTTGCGATAAGGCAAATGCCGTTCATGTCGTTCAAAAGCCCCGTTGAGGAGGCAGGTAAAGCGTCCGTTTTGCGTACTGATAGCGAGCCAAGTACCGCCGTGCAAAGCATCTTTTGGATAAACCAAACCACGCTCTGTGTCTTGAACGATGTCAACAGTGGAACGTGCAGGCATTTCATCTCGATTGAAGGTCAAAATGAAGCCATTGTCATTGGGTTTAGGATAGAAAGTGAACGTACACATTTTGTTTTATTGTTGTTTTTGATGGCGTAAGGTTGAGGGCGCGACACCGAATGTGTTAGGCAAATGAACATCAGGCAACAGGGTCAAAACCCCAATTTTTATGAATGCTGCGTGGTGAATCGTATGTTCAAGGTTGTATTGCAACTCTCTTGCAAGGCTACTGGTGATGGGCATTGACAAATCATCTTCGCCCTCGCTCGTTATACTGAGGGGGGTGTTTAAGTTGTCGTGATTGACCATTTCGAGGTGTCTGACAATATCGTTTATTGTTAAACCAAAATGATGAGTGCAGTTCTCTAAGACATGGTCGCGACGCCGTTTATCATAGTTAATAGTTTGATTATCATCGTATTGCAACAAAAGGCATTGATAAAATTCGATAATATGGCGGGCGTGCATACCAATACTCGAACCTGAAAAAATGGTTAAAGGCTTGCTAAACTGCTCATTGTCCATTAGATGAATCACGTTTCTTAGCTCATCTAAGGTGTGTTTGATATTTTGAATAAGGTTATTCATTTTTTTTGTTTGCTGTGAAAAAACGTGTTGAATTGTCTAAAATTCTATTGTTTAAAATTCTGCAAATACACCAAAAGAAAGAGAAGGAGCTGCCAATACATTTTGCCCTTTGAGCGCACCCGCCAAGCGAGCTGATATGCCAATGGTCTTCTTTGCGTTGGCATAATATAAAAATTCAGGGCCGATACCTGCGTACTCTACATTGTTTGAAAAAAGACCTGTATTGGCTGCGGTCACAGTGCCATTATTGAAACTTTCGATGCCGTTTATCTTGAAAATAGCTAAAAAGCGGTCATTAAAAAACTTGTAACCAAATTCAAAATCGTAACGAAATTCATCTGAAAAGCCTTTTGTTCGGTTGTTAAAACCCAAAGCGGCTTGTGTCCACCAACGTTTTTTACCTGTTCCAGCTGCAATTTTCAGCATTTGATTAAACTCACCGTCACCTGTAAACAAGGCATCGGCTTGTTTCGCATCGCCCGTCGGCAGACCGAACAGTAGATTGGCACTGACGGCAATGTTTTTTATGGGCAAAGCAAAACGCAAACCCAAGTCCATATCGCCAAAACTATTGTTTTCAATGCCTTTTTCAATAACATTACCCGTTTGTGCGCCTTTCGTTTCGTTCACCACATTACGGACGAAAAAAGGGATGTAGGCAACTGCCGTTATTTTGTTGGTGATGCCGTATTCGCCATAAAAACTTGTGGTATAGTTGCCAAGTGTCCGAAACGGCACGACATCGCCTTTGGTATCGAAAACATCTGACGCTTTGATACTTGTAAAATCGAGTTTATAGAAACCATTTCCTTTGCTTTTTGTCCACGCCTGAGCACTCAATACTGAGGGGGTGATTAGGAGAATTAAGACGAAAATGGTGTGTTGTGTAAAATTTTTCATTTCTTAAAGTTTTGATAATTAATATTTTATGACAAAAAAATATTGTTTTATTTCAATTCGGCAGTACCAAATACAGGACCTAAAACACAGTATAAAACGACAAATTTATAGTCCGCTGGATTGACTCCCGAGGGTACATTCCATGTTTGAATTCCTGAAAAAGTTGTTAATTTATTGGGCGTGATTTGTGCGCTGACGGCATTTATGGCATTGCCGCCTGGCATAACAGTGTAGCTTCCGTTTTTATGATTGGCGAGCAACAAATAAAGGCTGGGTCCTGCGCTGGTACTGAAATTAGCGTCGGTTACAATTTGTGTTACACCTTTTACGGTTTGAAGCCGCACATTGCCGCCTGCATTGTAAGAGCCACTGACAGGCATAAAAACACCGCGTTTTATGAAAGTTGTATCGTTGTTTGTACCCGAATTGCTTGATTTATTGAGTACAACAGAGTCTGTTAAAGTGCCATTTGAAGCATAAATAGTGGTTTTGCCCACCATCAAGGCTTTGGCTTTACCTGTTGCATCAACTGAAATTTTTGTAGGGTCGCTGCTGCGCCACGTGATGCTTTTGGCGGCTTCTTCAATGCCATATTTGTTGCTGAATTTCACAGAAAAGACTTGTTCTTTTCCAACCGTAAGCGAATCAATACGGGGTGTGATGGATAGTTTTTCACCAATGATAGGGTCGTCAATGAGGTCAGTTCCGATGCAACTGTTTAGAGAGAATAGGATGATAAATAAGAGGATTTGCGATAGTTTTTTCATTTTTTTGCATTGTTTAAGATTAAAACACCCTGATTTTTATACAAATATCTAATTCAACATTCACGAAACTATCACAACTGGAAATATTGTCGTTTTTTGCTAAACACTTACCGTTGTTTTAGTTGCCGTTTTTGATAATTGGTGTCAGCAGCTTTGATATAGCCGCTTTGGTCTTTATCCCAAGTCGTTTTAACACTTTTATCGTAGTTGAGATAAAGTTTACCCTCTACGACAGACCATGCGTCAGGTTCTATCTTTGCAGGATAACCTTGCGCCCAACCATAAGCACAATAGCCGCCATACTGAGGGGCATACTTTTCAGGATTTTCGACAAAAAGGTGCTTGTTTTCCTCTGAACTGAATGACCAAGTTGCGCCTTTCCACGTATAAATAATGTTTGATTTGCCTTTTATAGGCTTCGATACTTTGAAATAGGCGACAGGGTCATAGCCTTTTATCGCACCTTCTGTGGTTGTGAATATTTCCGATTTAGGGCTTTTTTGAGCGATACACCCTTGCCAAATACTGATGCTTAACATTAGAAAAAATATTTTTTTCATCTTTTTTAAATTTTTTGACTGAATGAATTTTGTCAATACCTCTTTCAGTCACAAAGCTCGGTTATGGTTATTGCAAAAATATCACAGCGGTTTTTTTATACGACATGTGACAAATTCTTATTATTAAAAATACTTTCATATACCTATTGACATTTACTTTATTTTCCTATATATTTGTATCAACTGCTAATGAATTAACACAATTTTTTTAGGCAACTAAAATTGCCTTTTTTCACTGCTTCTTCGGTTTCATAAGGACACAAAACATTGTTAAAAAGCTATATTAGAAACACATAGTCTTTAACAAAAACACACATGTCCGATGAAACATCTTCTTATTATTACACAGCTTTCCTTCTTTTTGACACCTTTCTTGTACGCACAAGATAAAAAGGTTTCGTCAAGTGATAGCCCCCTCAGTATTGAAGGCACTATCAAAAATGAACACAACGGTAATTTCCTCCCCGATGCACGGGTCATTGTCTATGACGACAAAATGTTTGCGCCGATTGGTCAAACTACAACGGACGGTGACGGACGCTACAAAATAGCCGTTCCCAAAAAAGACCGCTACCGTGTTGAGGTGCAAAAAGGCACTTATTTCAAGTCAAACAATGTGTTTTCTACTGATTTGGCGGCAACACACCAAGACTTAGCCCTTAAAAACAAGCCTGGCTATGTCTTTGATATTACGATATTTGACAAAGACCGCAAGCAAGAACCAATTAATTCTTTGGCAGATTGTAAAATTGAAATTTACAATAACACAACAAAAGAGCAGGAATTGACCATTCCGAAGCACCCCAAAGCGGTCTTTAATTTTCCTTTCAATGAAGGCAATCACTACACAGTGTTGGTCAGAAAACCGAAGTATATCAACCGACGCATTGAGGCTTTTGTGAATGTCAATGGCTGTATCATGTGTGTGGACGGCATGGGCGTTAAAGAATTGAATATGATTGCAATGATGTCGCATGACAATGAAATTGGTTATTTTTTGGGAAGTGTTGATTTGGATTCGATTCAAATTGGCAAAAAATTTATGATTCCCAATATTTATTACGATTTCGATAAGTCGTTTATTCGTCCTGAAGCCGCCAAAGTGTTGGATAAATTAGCTATTTTTTTGAAGGATAATCCAGCGATTAAAGTGGAATTGGGCGCGCATACAGATGTCCGGGGTTCTGATGCCTACAATTTATCCTTGTCTGATAGGCGTGCAGAATCTGCCGTCCGGTATCTTATAGACAAGGCGGGCGTTAGTAAAGCCAATATCACGTGGAAAGGATATGGCGAAACACAGTTGGTTAATGGCTGCGCAAACGGTATGAAATGTTCAGAAGCAGAACATCAATTGAATCGGCGCACAGAGCTGAAAGTGACGGCTATTGCAGAACAAGACCCGCTTTGGAATCATTCGCTGAAAGAGATTATTGAAGATAAAGACCTGTATTCAAAAATTATAAAGTTAGAAAAAGCAGGGCAGGAGCAGCCAAAGACGGGTAGTGTGGTGCGTCAATAATTTATCTTAAACAAACATTTCTAACAATTTAAAGTATTGATTATGAACAACTTAATTGCTTTTTCCAGTTCTAAGAGAATATATATGTGTGTATTTTTGAGCTTTATCTGCGTTTTCGCATTTGCTCAAAAGACAACGAATATCAAAGGTGTTAAAACCGATAATGCCTATGCCAATACAACGGAAATCAGTAAATCTAAAAATGCGACGGATGAGCAGGTTTTAGCCGAAATTGAAGGCAATTATGGCATTGGCGATATAGTTCGCATTGTTGAGACAACGCCAAAGCCCACTATTGACCCTTTGGCACGTAGAGGAAATGGTCAACCAGCGTCTCAACAACCGACAGCACCCCCTCAGTATGTCGTCAATAAGCAGTCCGATTTTGATGCCCCAAGTGTTTCTAAATCAGAACCTCAAACACCCGATTTGCCTTCAAAAACGCCTAATATTGATAATCCGACAAGGGAAATGGCTATACCAATTACAAAAATAGATGGTACTCCTACTGAAAAAGAACCGATTATCAAAGCCGAAATTGTTTCGAATGAAACGGTGAAAGAGAAATCTCCTGTTGAGCAAAGGGAACGTTTGGAACGTAAAACTTCTTCTCAAACGGATAAGGCAGAAAGGGCATCAAGTCGTTCGCGGGTTTCAAAAAATTCGGGCTTTACTTTTAAAAAGTTGTCCTCTTGGTTTAAAAGGTCAAATTATAAAAAAGCAAAACAACGTAAAATTAAAAACAAGCATAAAGACAAATGTTATAAGTTTTAGGTCATAGGTATCGGGTTTGTCAAAAACAACCAATACCTTTTTGCCAAAAATCAAGCATGACAGCAGATTATAGATTTTTGGGAAAGCGAATGGTTGTTTTGGCGAGTCTAATTTTTATTACTTTACCCATGTTTTCTCAAGAAACAAATGTTGCAAAAGAACCCATTTATGTCATGAAAAAAGGTCGGCATCATGCGACTAACTTATTAATAAACAGGCTTTTATGGAGCATTGAGCATTTGCATTGGTATAACCATTTTGATACCTCCGCCCGTTATATCATACGCGACAAAAATGGTTCGATACATGAAGACCAGCATGATTGGTCGAAGTTAAGCGGCATAACTTTTACGCCTTGGCAGCCGCGTAAAAACACCGCAATGGCGGGTTGGCGATACAATAGTGAGAAGGATTCCATTGAATTAACGCCTTATTTTCATGTCAATGGACAACGGATTTTCACCGACGACCCGCATTTGACAATAGGTGTGACTGAGCCTTTTGAGCATGAGATTCATTTGAATTATGAAACAAAAGCAATAACTGTCACCATCAAAACAACTCGCGGTGTTTTGAGTGAAACTCATGCGTTTACAAGGTTTAGAAAATGGTTGGTCCAAATTCATCCTTATTTTGGCGGCAATAAACGTGCGCCAAGCCGAATCAAGTTGAGCGTTCGTTTAAAAACAACAAAAAGAAATTCTGATTGAATGACAAAAACGAGTTGATATTTGACTTAATACTATGATTGCAGAATGGACAAATACAAGTTTTCAGTTTCCCGTTCAGGCGAAATATTCAGTTTTCTAAGCGACTCATAACAGCGTTTATATTGACGTACCGCCTTGTCTTTCATTTTGAGCGAAACGTAACACTCCATCAGCCGCCGATGCGTTGGTTCGACGCAATCATCAACTTGTAAAATGTCGTTACAAGAGTCAATGCAATCTGATAAATTGTTTTTCTTCCAAAAAAATTCGCTCAACAGATTGAGGGCTTGCAAATGCCTTTCTCTGAACTCGTCACGCCGTCCGACAGCCCATTCATGGCTGAAATTAGGCAAAAAATCGTCCCGATACATCGTTTTCAAGTTTTGTAATTCAACTGTTGCTGCATCTAAACCTTGTGTACGGAGCAAAGCGCGGGACATTTCCCAATGCTTCGAAAATATATCTGTATCGGTTTCGACCTGCCAAAAATCGCTGTTTATAGCATAATAATCATTTTTAAAAATAATGGTTTTTTCATTGGTCAATTCAGAAAGTGATTTTCGAAGGCTAAAAATGGCGGCATTGAGGCAATTTTTTGCATCATTCACATTCTCGCCCCAGAACTTAGACATCAAGGTTTCTTTATGAATCGGACGATTATGGTTAAAAAGCAAATAGGCAAAAAGCAACGCATTCGTTTTAGGTCGAAAGTCTTTCCCATTTATTTTAACTTTAAAATCTCCGAACAATTGGACTTGAATGAGGTTGTTATACTGAGGGGTCGGTTTTTCGTCTATTCCTTTCCACTTTTCAGGTAAAGCAGCCATAATTGGTTCAATTATTGCGATTTTTTGCGAAGATACGGGTACAATCGATGAGCGACGAGGCTGTAACCACCCTAACAATCGTTGCCATACTGAGGGGGTGTTTAAAAATTGGGGGTTATAAAGTTGAAGACATTCGAGTAATTTAAAGTCATCGCTTGCCATATTGAGGTAATCATTAGCACCTTTCTTTACGGCTTGCGTAATCATAACAGGTGTTGGCTGTGGCGATATGACAATGATTTTTATATCTGAATAACAAAAACGCAGTGTTTGGAGACTTTGTAGAATCTCTTCATTTGGTTTTGTACACAGCATAACAAGTGCCAACACGCGGTTAGTCGGAATGGGCACATCTGGTAAACGATTGTAAGAAACGACTAAAATATCGTGCATATCAACCAATAAATCAAGAACACGAAGGAGTTCTTGTGTATCATAATCAACGATAACAACAGTTTTTCTGAACATGACGGTTAGGGTTTTAGGGTACTATGAAAATTTTGGTAAAAAATTGTGGTCTATTTGAGAAATAACCGTCTTCTCTAAGGTAAGCTTACAAGTCTTGTTTTCATTTCGATATACAAATATAAGGTTCTTTTACATTAAAAAAATGAATCTTATTTTAAAAAATAGTCAATTGACAGAACATTAACACATTATTTCAATTATTTATTCTTATAGTTTAGACATTTAAAGTATTTATAATTATTTGTTTTTTTGTATGTATTTTTAATAAAATTCAATTAGTCCATTAATTTAAAAAAAGCACGAAAATGAAAAGTATGTATTTTTTGGGTAACGAAGAAACACACCAATGTACTGCCCAACGTGACGGAGATTGGGTCACTTTCAAATGCCCGAAATGCCGCGACTATGTGCGCCGCATGAATATTAAAACAGGTGAAATGACTGCGTCTAAAAGCAATAGCCCATATAGACATTCAGGCATGCACATGCCCGTAGGGATTCAACCAGAGTTGTACAATCCAAATTGACCCCTTCCCGACTGCTTCGGGATTTCGTTTCTCAACAGTAGCTGTGATTTTTTAAAACAATGGGTAGGGTGTGGCTTTAATTGCCCTACCCATTTTGTCAATTGACTTGCAAAATGATGCTGCCTTGCCATCTTTGCACCGCTTCCGTTACCATTTTGTCACTCGACAAAATACGGACATCAACACTCAGTCTATAACTATTTACTTCCAGAACCAATGGCTCGATGCGCACATACAACGCCTGTGTGTTGGCATCAGATAAAACAGTCATGCGTTTTTCCAACAGTTTATACCGTTCGAATGTATCGAGGTTGAATACATGTGTCTCGACAATACACGGCTGTCCCGCTTGAACCCCGATGCTTTCGTTTGGCAAAGGGGTTAGAATCAATGCAAAAGGTTGATTTTGAAGAAAAAATGGCGAATTATTGGTTAAATTCAAGGCTTTTATTGGCGATAGTTCGGGCGAGGGCCTGGGCATGGTTGTAATGGAATTCGGTTGATTGCCTTTCATTGTGGTTGCGGACTTCGGCAAATCCCCTTGTAGTTTGGTCGTCATAAATGCTAAAATGGCGGAGCTATCAAAGCCCGTAAAGGTCTGCGTTTGGTCAGAAAATGGGTGAATAATCTTACCATACAGCCGCTCAGTCGTATTACTTTTGTAGATTTCAATGCGGAAAATATGCCGCAAAGTGTCGTCAGACGGGTCTTTGGTCTCAGCGTCTTTAATTCCCGCTTGTACCAACGGAATTTCTTCCAGATTATTCGTCTTTTCAAGCACCGATACAGGTGGAGAAAGCACCAGAGTGGGTTTAATCGTCGGCTTTTTAGCCGCTTGGTTTTCAATAGGTTCAATGGTCGCTTTACCTTTTTCCTTATGTGCCGAAAGCGAAAGGTTTTGGCGCAAGAATGTTTGTTTTTCTTCCAATTCCTTAAGAGAGCTAAAGTCTCGGCTTCGCGCTATTTCTTGCCGATTGCCCGCACGCAAAATGAAAAAGAAGCCCCCCTCAGTATTTTGATGCTCAAATTGCGCTTCAACAGCCGCATTTTTGACAACGGATTGAATCCCCTTGTCCCTTGTTGTTTCGGCTTGATAGGCTTGACTGAAAAGGAAAGCAACGCCTTTGGCATCGTTGAAATGAAAATAATAACGCCCGTCTTTCACGTTTTTGAATGATTCAAAACCTGGACGACCTGTGCGCGACGGTTGCAACAGATTGTAGTCATCGGTTTTATGTATTTGATTCATTTTTTATCCATTTTTTTTAAAGTGCAACATTTAGTTTTTTAGAAATGAGAAAAAGCAGCCCGACAGGAACGAGCCAGCGAGCTGCTTTTCTTTTTGTGAAATAATCACTTTAAGAAATTAGCCTTTGTAATACTCGACCAAACCTAAATCCACAAATCCACAAATCGGGCTCGGTGTAGGAGCCATCATCATACGAATTACAATGCGAAAAACTCCTTCAGGAACAGTATTAGGATTTACAACAATTGAAGTGGTACCACTCTGAAAAGTACCACTTGGAACGTTTAAGACAAGTTTTGAAGGCACAGGAAAAGTAGCTTCTGCAGGCCCCATTTGTTCGTAGAAAACATCGAATTGCCAACTGCCACCAACGAAAGGTGCTAAAGAACCCGACAACGACCAGTTAAAACTGAAAGTCGTAGCTTGATCGACTTGGATGGCAGTCGGTGGAACAGTGATAACCGCAGGGTTATTGGCGGTGGAAGGACCTTCGGTCATGTTGACATTCGCTGAAATAGCGAGAACAGATGTTGGAACAGGAATTGCCTGTTCAAATGAAATTACAGCCATGATTAATAAGATTTAATTGCCGCCAAACAACGCCTATATGTTCGAGATGCGTGTTTTATATGTGCGCTGCCCTTTGGCTGTTATCATAAAAGATTTTTGAAATTATTTTTTAAAACTTTTTTTAAAAAACTTGTTTCTCTCGAACCACGGTACAAATATGAATGAGGGGTACTTAGCCGACGGTTAAATGGCAATAAAGAATCAATTAAAGTTTACTTAGATGTGATTAATTCTTACTTAATTATTGATTTCATTCAATCTTTTTTAATTTTTAAGCTAAAATGAAGTGCTTGAAGGGATAAAAAGGACTAAAATAGCCGAGTAAGCTGACCAATATCATGGTTAGTCACGTCAATCAGTCATTTTTTTCAAAATACTGAGGGGGTAATTTTGTAGAAAAAACAATACAATGAAGACGATAAAATGGACAGAACGCATAGCAAGTTAAGCACAAACAAACATAAGGGGAATTAAACCGAGTTTTGAAAATTTAATGAAATGACTATGCTTTAAGTAACCAACACAAAATAATCACTCTTTTAACACATAGTCATATAGAACACATAGCCTTGGTAATCAATTATTTATGTGCTCTATGTGACTATGTGTTAAACAAAATAAGCGTATTTATTAAGGAGTTACTACTTAACGACTTCGGGCTATCGTTTTGTCAATAAAAAGTCCACCCATTTTGGCGGCAGCCAAGAAACAAGTTTTATGATAGGCTTGTTTTTTATGATGGTATAACGGGTTTTAGGATTAGACGTGTTATAAATTTTAAAAATCAAGTTAGCGAGAACACTCGTATCAATGGCTTGTTTTTCTGATTTATTTATAGATTTTTGAGCGTTTTTTAAGATATTCTCATATTCTGTGCCGACATATATATTTGTTTCTTGTCGTGCTTTTTCCCAGATTGCGGTTTTTATAGGCCCTGGTTGTATCAATACAACAGGAATATCAAACCGCATCAGCTCACGACGTAAGGCATCCGTTAAACTGTTCAATGCGGCTTTTGAAGCGCAATAAGGACCTAAAAAAGGTGTCGTAATGATAGCAGAAACAGAACTGATGTTGATGATTTTTCCTTTAGGCACATCTTTATTAAAAGTTGCACCGAGCAAAGGTAAAAACGCTTGTGTCACACGATGCACTCCGATGACATTAACATTGAATTGGTGTATGAATTCATCTGTTGCAAGATGTTGTAAAGGCCCAGAGACGACAATACCTGCGTTGTTGATGAGTAAAGAGACCCCCTCAGTATTTACCGCTTTTTTGACCTTTTCAGCCGCTTCAAGAATCGCTTTATCGTCAACGACATCAAAAATCAATGGCTCAAAATTGTGTCCTAATGCCGCTTTCAGCCTTTGGGCATCGCTTTCGTTGCGGACACTGCCGAAAACTCGGAAGCCTTTTTCACAAAACAATTGAGCAGTATGGTAACCAATACCTGTTGATACGCCTGTAATGACAATGTTTTTCATAATATTTTATTGTTTTTCTAAAATCTCTTTCAACTTTTGAAGATCTTTTTGATTGGCTTTTTTCATCGCCAAAGACATAAATGGGGCAAATATTTTTGAAAAACCTGACGGCATACCTCTGTTGCGCATTGTCATCTGTGTATGGTTGTCGTCAATGGCTTGCCATGTATAGGTTGTTTCCATCGGAAAAGGCCCGTCCGTTGTTTTCATGACTAATCGCTCCAATGGTTTGAGCTCTACAAATTCATAGACATAAGCCAGTTTTCGCCCTAAAAAGTGCGCAACAAACGCAATTTGCGAACCGATGACCAAAGGTTTAGCCGTTTTCCAATCTGCTGACTTGATATTGACGTACCATGTGGGTGCATTATCAGGATTGGCGGCATAAGTTGCTACAACATCTATGGGTCGGGCGATCGTTATTTCTGTAAAGACATCTACTGGTTTCATCTCTTTTTTCAATTTTTTAGCCATTATACTGAGGGGGGGCTTTTTACATACCATTGTCAAAATCCTCGGTACTCCTCCCCTATCATCGTTGTCAAACCACTCATTAATATCTATGCACTCAAAACCGTTTTCAGATACTGCCTTGTAAAAATCTGAAACATGGTGTGTAAAACAAGTCAATTCATAAATACCTTCAGCTGTCTCGAACTTCGCTTTGGTACCAAGATATTGCTTGAAAGGATGCAGTTCGCCGATGCATAACAATCCGTTTCCAGTTAAAACGCGTCGAATTTGCTTGAAAATGCCGTTTAAATCGTCAATATGCTCCAGCACCAAACTGCACGTAACCAAATCAAATGTTCCGTCTTCAAAAGGCAAAGACTCTTGAATATCGGCTCTGATGAATTGAACATTTTCACTCTTTATTTTCTGCTTTGCCTTTTCAAGCATTTCCTCCGAAAAGTCAACGCCGATAAGGTTTTGAGTTGTTTTGTGCAACCAATCCGTATTTTTTCCTGTACCACAACCAATTTCTAAGATATTTTCAAAGGTTTTATCCTTTAAAATGTGCCTAAGCGCAACGGCTTCTAAGTCGCGCGTCTTGTTTTGATTCGTATCATAAATGGCTGACCAGTTGTTATAGGCTTCTTGAATCGTCATTTTCGGTATTTAAAGTCGTTAGTTTTTCACTCGTTTATATTTTTCAATAATCACATGGTCAACACCCAATTTCTCTACCTTTTCAATACCTTTTTGAATTAAAGTATCATTTTGGATGCTGACAACAAATTCAAATTTATTGTTTTCCCAATTTCTGTCAATAAAGTAGTCCAAATGCTCGGTGTAAACACTGTCTTTTAAAGTATAAGAACCGCCACCCGCCGTAAATTTAGCCGTCGCCGTGTCTTTCCCCATACTCAAATCATGGCTCAAAAAAGCAAAATGCGTTGGATTAATGATTTTTATCATTTTGATATTCGGATTAAACGTTGAAGTCGTTGAATCCTTTTCTGTGCTTGTGGCAGCAATCAGTTCCCAAGTGCCTACAAGTGGAATGGTGTTTTGTTTTTCATCATTTTTACATGATACGACCATGATGGTCACCAAAATAAGAGCGATTTTTAATTTCATAATGTATCCTTTTTTACAACTAATTTCCCCGCAAAATAAGCCATCGGCATATAAGCTGCACCGACATCTAAAATCGTAAACCATGTAGGTGAAGGTAACATCAGCACATTCGCAATGCCCCCTGTTAAGAAAAGTATACCCAAAGTCATAGCGAATTTCATTTTATGGGTGACTGCAATCATGGCAGCGACATAAGCACCAACAAAAGTCCCAACAGCATGCGCTAAGAAAGGAAAAACGAAATGTTTTGGTTCCATTAAGTGCATTGACGCTTTCAAACCTTCCAAAGTTGTCAAATCAACACCGTCTGGTGGTGGAATGACAGAACCACTTATCATGATAAAACCCATATTGACAACGCTGCCAATAACGGCACCTGCTACAATGGCTAAAATGTTTTTAAGTATTGGATTCATTTTCTATGATTTTTATGATGAAATTGGATAGAATAGTACATTTATTCGTATTGATAAGGTTCATTATTATACGCCATTTGTCTAACATTTTCCAAAACCCGCTTCATATAAATGCGCCAAAAAGTGTTCGTAAACAGCCAGTTTAATGGATAAAGCCAAATAATATCAGCGTGTAGTGTATAGGTGTATTCTATCAAAATCTTATTTTCTTCTATTTCTGTCGTTTCCCATTCGCCAGGTTTACCCCACGATGCATCATCTGTACAATGCGTCACCTTTGGCATGATACCAAAACCTGTGTGCACCTTGGAAACATCGCAAAGCATGGGCGTTTTAAAGGCTCGTTCTAAGGAACAATGATATATTGTTTCAACTGCGACGCTTGTCGTCATCTTATCCGTTTATTGTTAGTAATTATTCATCACGCCAAAGATAACGCTTTCATCTTTATATTTGACAGCTCGTCATAGTTATCCAAATATTATTGGACAGTCTTATTCAATACCCCTCAGTATTTTATCGTTTTTTAATGAATATGAATACCCCCATTCACATCAATCGTCGCTCCTGTGGTAAAACCCGAAAGGTCAGAAGCCAAAAAGAGGCACGTTCCTGCGAGTTCAACGGCTTTTCCTACTCGTTTTAAAGGAATGCCAGAAATAACTTCATTTAATTGTGCTTCCGTGAGTCCGTCTAACATAGGCGTTTCTATCATAGCTGGACAAATGACATTGGCACGGATATTCATAGGTGCAAATTCACGGGCAATGGAACGGGTCAAGCTAATAACCCCACCTTTTGAAGCCGCATAGTGCGCTCCACCGACCAGTCCCCCACCCCGTTGCCCCGCCAATGAAGCTAAATTGACAATAACACCCGATTGTTTTTCTGTAAAGATTTTTAAAGCACTTTTACAGATATTAAATGTGCCTTTGAGATTCACGTCAAGGATAATATCATATTCCTGTTCCGTAATTGACAACATGCCACCAGACTTTACAATGCCTGCACAATTTACCAAACAATCAATCGTACCAAATTTTGAAACGGCTGTTTCTATCGCTTTATCGCAGTCGGCGGTATTGCATATATCGCATTTTATAGAAATAACTTCAGGCATAAACCCAATTTGTGAAGCGATAGAAGTGGCTATTTCATCGGCTATTGTATCATTCATCATCACATCCAGCAGGACGAGTTTCGCGCCATGCGCCGCAAAAAGTTCAGCTGTCGCAAAGCCAATACTCCGAAGTGATGCCGAACCTGTAATCAAACAAACTTTATTTTCTAAAAGTAAAGGGTTGTATTTATTGGACATAATTGGAAGTCGCTTTTTGAGTCGTTAATAATTCTATGTCATCGGCAGTATAGCCTAATTCTTCTAAAATTTCGTTTGTGTCCCAACCACAAGGAACGGCTGATGAACGAGCCGAAGGATATTTACCATCCACTTGGATAGTAGGTCTAATGACCGCTGTTTTGCCTTCCGTTGGGTGATTTTCATAGCCCAAAAGTCCAACGGCTTTTAAATGTGGGTCATTGGGTAACGTTTCGAGCGTATGACAAGGCATGGCGGGTAAATCTGCTGCTCTAAAAATGTCTAACCATTCTTCAGTTGTTTTATTTTCTAAGGCTGCGCCGCGTATTTCAAACCATTCTGAAACGTATTTTGCTCTATTAGCTATGGTTGCAAAGCGTGTATCGTTGAGCAACGCCTCTCTTTCAGTCACTTTTAAAAAGGCTTGTACGTGAGTATCTGTATTGATTGTAAAAGAAATATAACCGTCTTTCGTTTTTACAGGTTGATTGTGTGGACTCAAAAGGCGTTGGTCACCCGCAACACCCATAGGTGGGTCAAAACTCTGTTGTGCTAAATGTTCTTGGAGGACGAAAGCCGCCATTGTTTCAAACATCGGAATCTCAATACTTGCGCCGTTTCCTGTATTCTGACGCTGCAAAAGGGCAGCTATAACAGCACCCGCCGTAATTTCACCGACAACATGGTCGCAAATAAGCATCGGCACATAAGCGGGTTTGCCATCACGTGCCATCGTCAAACCTGCAATGCCTGAAGCACCTTGTAAAACGCTGTCGTAAGTCGGCAGACCAGAATAAGGTCCATCAGTGCCATAACCTGTTATTAAACAATAGATTTTTTTGGGATATTTTGACCTAATTGTATCGGCATCTAAGCCCAAACGCGCCAAAGCATCAGGGCGCATATTGGCAACGATGACATCAGCCCATTCGACCAATTTATTGCAAATGTCCTTCCCACCTTGCTTTTTGAGGTCGAGGCTAATATTGCGCTTCCCTCGATTGAGATGCAAGTATGCCCCGGAATGTTGTCCCGTCGGAGACAGTCCACCAAGCCCGCGCATAAGGTCGCCCGAAGGATTTTCGACCTTAATAATGTCAGCCCCATATTGCCCTAATCGCCAAGTCGCTACAGGACCAACGACGACGGCTGTTAAATCCAATATTTTAATGCCTTTTAATGGTTCAAAATTCATAATTGGAAATGATGAATGATAAATGATGAATGATGAATTTGACCCCTCAGTATTTTTTACAAAATATCGTAAAATACTGATATTAAACAAGTTGTAAAATTTATCATTACTTAAATTTGAAAACTACTTAGCTTCTATTTCTACTGCGACCTTATTATTATCATCAAATATTTTAAGTTGCAAGTTTGTAGTACCCCCCTCAGTCCCGAGATTGTCGGGATTTCGTTCCTCAATATAAAGCGTCATTTTACGACCACAAAACAAGGGGGCAACATGTTTTACTTTAATTTCTGTTATTTCAAGACCTAAATCAGTCCTCAAAAACTCGGTTAAAAGAAGCGTTGCCAAGCCGCCATTGACAACCAAATCAGGCAATCCTTCCACATTTCGGGCATAGTCTTTATCTAAATGTATTTTATGAGAGTTAAATCCTAAGGCAGAGTACTGAAACAGAAGGGTTTCATCGGGGATTATTTGTTTTTGCTTGAAAAAGTTCGGTAAACTTTGAAAGTTTCCCGAACTTGCTTTCGTCGAAACGCTTTTACCGCCAAGCAAAATATAGGTTTGGGTTTCAACAATTGCAGCAGTCGGTTCTGATAAAGGGCGCAATTCATGTTGAATCGTTACGATAGCCATTGGACCCGATTGGGTTGTCTTTTCACTAATATTTTTAACAAAACTTATTCGTTCTACCTCCGAACCAATCACGATATCGCCTTGATACGAAACTGTTCTACCGCCTAAAAGCAGTCTTGGCAAGCCCAAATCTGGAATCGGCACACCCAGCCCAGGGAATCCATCTGGACGCAAAGCAGATTTGCGTGTTTCGCCCGCTAACATAAAAAAGTGCCATCCTCTTGGCAATACATCACCAGTTGAAAACGAATGAGTATCCAAATCCAACATAGCTGCCACCCTCCGCACCATCGCCAAACTGCATATTTCATTCGATTTTGTTGGAGACTCTACAACCGACTCTTGCATATTAAGAATATTTTTCAACAAAATTACAATATTATTTTCATATTTGAAAAACATTTTTCATATTTGCAATAATATTTTTTTAACATTCTAATCTATGCTTATGAAATTTCAATATCATCACATGAATCTTTGCACTGAAGATGTGTCCAGATTATCAAAATTTTATCAATCTATTTTCGGTCTAAACCGCATTCAAGACGAGGAACATGGTTTGACCAATGCAGAA
>JANLQI010000396.1:0-22912 GCA_031367705.1 Saprospiraceae bacterium
GTTCAGTATTCTCCGTCTCTACTTGCGTCAAGCGTAGCATTACACTATCTAACTTTAAACTTAGTTGTCTTATGTCTGCGTTTTTACCCATTGCTCTAAAACAAAATTTATTTATATAGGTTGCGACCTAAGCTGTTACCATTTTTCATATAGTAGAAACCATTCTTGTTGTCCACGCCTGTGGTTTATCAGAGAACAAAACTTTCGTTTTTGCCCATGTCGTTTTAAACAATTCAGAATCTCGATAAGCATTTAGAGCCGCTTCATCATCCCAAAAACTAAGCGTAAAAAAGATATGCGGTGTTGTCGCATCACGCAACAGTTCAAGGTGTTGACAACCTTCTCTTTGCCGAATTAAGTGTTTAGAATCTTCAAAAATGGTTAGAAAATCATCGGTTTTGTCCGATTGAAAGGTGAGTTTAACAAGTCTTTTTATCATAATCACTGAAAATCAATTTGAATCGTGTCTTCAATTTTCAACCCAAACATCTCTGCTGCCTTGCCCATATTTATAGAAACCTCCAAATAATCGGAATTAAAAAGGCAAAGAGTTTCGCCAATAGGCACATCATTATAGTGTTGCGAAAGTTTCAAAATGGGGTCATGTCGTTTGAAAAAAAGCTGAAATGAACGTCCTCTACCGACTTTTTCAAACAATTCACGGGTTATATTACTTACAATATTGTCATAATGGTCAACATAAATAACAGCACCTCGAATTTGTGACTGCGCGATAACGGGTTGAAATGTAATGCGTTGTAAAATATCCGTTGCAGGTTTTCCCAATAGATTTAACGCCGCGTTTGATGCAAGATGACTGACAGCGTTGGCAATCGCATCGCGGATATGTTCAAAATTGAGTCCTTCGAAAGGAATTTCGACGATTTCAATATTTGGGGTTTGAGCCGTTAATTTTGGAAAAACGAGGGTAAAAATGCCATTGTCCGGGCCAACAAAAATGTGTTTTTCATACTTAAATGCCAAAAAACGTCCCCGTTCACCGCCATAATTATTGGCACTCAAAACGTGGATTGTCCCTTCTGGAAATGCTGACCACGCATTTTTCAAGACAAAAGCGGCTTGAACGATATCGTGGTGCTTGATTTGATGAGAAATATCAACAATGTTCAATGTTCGATGCCGCGACAACATCGCCCCTTTGAGAACGGGCACGTAGTAGTCTTGTAAACCAAAATCTGTTGTGAGCGTGACGATTTGCATCGGGAACTTTTAGGTGTCTTTTAAAGTTTTGTCTTTGTTTTCCAAAATCATACCACTAATAGGGGCAATTTTGGGACAAAAATAAAGCAGTCTTGTGGTAAAAAGGCTACTTTTGTTAATTAAATTGAGAAATCAAATTCGACCCCTCAGTATTTGCCCTCATCTTTGGCTTAAAATTTGATTCAAAAATTTTAAATTTGTGTTTTTCAGACTATTATAAATAGGGTATTTTTAACATTCTAACTACGTTAAAAGAGGTAAATTTTTGAGCGAAATTATTCTAACCATCAGCGGCGTTGACTTTTTAGCCCTTTTCGGCGAAAACAACGCCAAATTGAATCTCGTCCGCAAGGCTTATCCTGATGTGACTGTTACGTCACGTGGTTCAAACCTTAAAATTAAAGGCGACAAGACGAATGAGACGCAAGCCGTCAAAGACATCGTCGAAAAAATGGTACGGATGCTCCGCGACCACAAAGAACTGTCTGTGCATACAGTAGAAGACATTTTGGCAGGTGAAAACCCGCACGATGTGCGTTTATCGCAATCGAGTGTCGGCAATTCGACCATTGTGCATGGCAAAGATGGCACTCCGATTCGGGCAAAAACCCGTAATCAGAAGAAACTTGTGGATACCATCGAAGCCAATGACATCGTTTTTGCGGTTGGTCCAGCAGGTACAGGTAAGACCTATACCGCTGTGGCGATGGCTGTGCGCGCGCTGAAAAATCGGACAGTGAAAAAAATCATCTTGACACGTCCTGCCGTCGAAGCTGGTGAAAATTTAGGTTTTTTGCCAGGTGATTTGAAAGATAAAATTGACCCATACTTGCGTCCGCTTTATGACGCACTCGACGATATGTTTCCTGCCGACAAGCTCGCACAATTTATCACAAATCGGGTCATCGAAATAGCTCCGTTGGCGTTTATGCGTGGACGGACTCTGAACGATGCGTTTATCATCCTCGATGAAGCACAGAACTCGACACCGCAACAGATGAAAATGTTTCTCACACGTTTGGGCCCTACTGCCAAATGTGTGGTGACAGGTGACTTGACACAAATTGACTTGCCATGGAATGTAAAGTCTGGTCTGCGTCAAAGTATCGAAATCCTGCAAGGCATTGAAGGCATCGCACAGGTGAAGTTGACAGTCGAAGACGTTGTCCGTCATCGCCTCGTTAAAGAAATCATCAAGGCTTATGACTATGACGATGAATATCGAAAAGCGATGAAAGAAGCTGAAAGAAATGGTAAAACGCTTGATGTAAAACCAATCGAACCTGTTGTTGAAATGCCGACAAATGGTTCTGATGCAAAGGTATAGTAAACAAAAACTGAATAGATTTTATGTTTTTTTGCAAAAAAACATAAAATCTATTCAGTTTTTGTTTACTATACCTAAAATCACCCCCTCAGTAAAAAGCGCATTTTATACTGCTTTTCGATTATTTTTCTAATTTCGCACTATGAAAATCGCTGCCCAATTCCTATCCATTATCGCACATCCATTGTTGATGTTGACTTATATGTTGCTGTTGCTGCTTTTAGTCAATCCTTATTTGTTTGGAGTCAACAGCATCGGCGATTTAGAAAGTAAAAAACTGATTCTTTCTGTCTTTTTTACCTCATTTCTGTTGCCTGCTATTGCCATATTTCTGATGTATAAATTAGAATTGATTTCAAGTTTGCATATGCGCGACAAGCAAGACAGAATCGGGCCATTCATCGTCACAGGCATCTTTTATCTTTGGGTTTTTCAAAATGTTTTGCGGAACAATGACATGCCAACGGCTTTCCTAATCGCCGTTTTAGGCGCAACAATGGGTCTTTTCCTTTGTTTTTTGATTAATTTATTCTTTAAAATCAGCCTTCACGCAACAGGTATCGGTGGCTTTATCGGTATGGTTTTGATAACGATGTGGCTGTATAGTTATGGCACTTTTGAAATGTGGCTGCCTTTTCTGGGCGCATGTAGCATTAGTATTAATTTGGTTTTGATGCTCAGTTTACTCGTGGGCGGTATGATTGGCTCTGCACGTTTGGGGCTTGGGGCGCACAGCTCGAAGGAACTCTATGCAGGATTCGCTTTGGGGCTTTTGTGCCAGTTCATTGCGCTGAAAATTTTGATTTGAAAGTCGGCAACGTATAGTAACCAATGACTTCATCCCATCATTCCTTGACTTCACCCCATTTGTTTTTATACTTCCATTCCGCTCTTTTTCTTTGTTGAAAATTATTATTTTACATCATTAAAACTCAACAATGGAAAAAGTCATTCAATTATTTGACAAAAAATTCTTTAAAAATTGGTTTTTACATGCACTCGCTTTGTGGCTGTTTATGGTCATTGAAGGTACTGGACTATATGTCTATCAGAGTTATCTTCAAGGTGAATATTATCTAAAAAATCAAGATGGCACACCAACCACAGCCATTGATTTTTTCATTAACAATAATTCACGCTTAATACCGATTATTACTTTATTTGTCATTGCATTTTTATTAGAATTCAACTACAAATGGGTAGCTCAAAACATTCAAAAAAGTTTTCTTTCTGTTCTTAAAAACACCTTGTTTTTTGCTTCATTGATAGCTATTTATTACGGTCTTGTCATCTTTAGGGAATTTAAAACTTATAAGTTTACACCCGATTTAGTCGCTATTATGTTTGTCTATACCTTTTATTTTTTAGGCTACGCTTTTACACGTTTTACCATTGAAAATCAAAAACGTATCGCTCAAAACAACTATCAACGCTCACAAGCAGAGCTAAACGTCCTAAAAGCGCAGCTAAATCCACATTTTTTCTTCAATTCTTTAAACAATTTATACGGCACAGCTTTGCAAGAAAATGCGCCAAAAACAGTCGGCTTAATTGAACAACTGTCGAGCATCATGCGCTACACAATGGGAGAAGCCCAAGCGAACTTTACCGATGTTAAAAATGAGTTGAATTTTATAGAAAACTATTGGGCTTTGCAGGAAATCAGATTGCCTAAAAAAAGTAATATTCGGCTTTCAAAACGCCTTGTTTTTGATGAAAAACCGACAGAAATAGCCCCTTTACTCTTAATTCCTTTTATAGAAAATGCCTTTAAATTTGGCAGCAGCATTGATGAAAATTGCATCATTGATTTAGATATAAATGTTAAAAAACAGCAACTAAAAATGGTTTTATCAAACACCGTCCATGAAGAAAAATTATTAGAAAAAGGCAATGGTATAGGCATCGAAAACACTAAAAAACGCTTAGATTTGATTTATAACAACTGTTATTCTTTGACGCAAACCCAAGAATCTGGCATTTATAAAGTCATTTTAAACATTCAATTAGCTTAAAAACCTAAAAATACTGAGGGGGCTATGAACACCATAAAATCCATCGCTGTTGATGACGAGCCGATTGCACTTGAAGTCATTCGCGCTCATGCCGCAAAAGTGCCTTATATTGACTTGAAAGAAACCTTTGTGAGTGCCACAGAAGCCTTGCTTTATGTCAAAAAAGAGAACATTCAACTTGTTTTTTTAGACATAAATATGCCGGATTTAACGGGCATTGATTTTTCAACGTTGATAGACCCCTCAGTATTAATCGTTTTTACTACCGCTTATTCTGAATATGCTCTCAAAGGATATGAACTCAATGCCCTCGATTATCTCTTAAAACCCTTCACTTTAAGCCGTTTTATGCAAGCCTGTCAAAAGGCAAATGACCGTTTAGAAGTTAAAACAGAAAAAGAAGCTTTTTTTATAAAAGATGGTTATTCCCTCGTTCGCATAGATTTGGACAACCTTTTGTACATCGAAGCAGACGGAAATTATGTGACTTTTTTTGAAAAAAATAAAAAAACAACGGTGCGTCACACCTTAAATGAATTGCTCAACAAATTGCCTAAAAATGCTTTTTTGAAGATTAATAAATCGTGTGTTGTTGCTTTAAATAAAGTGGATAAGGTTGATAATCAATACGTTGTGGTCAATAGTACGAGTTTGTTTTTAGCAAAAAGCTATCGAGATGTGTTGTTGCAGTCATTGATGTGACTTAAATCTACGCATGAAATTTCAACCTATTGCAAAAAAAATGCTTGACTATCCCATTGATAATCAAGCGTTTACAGATTTTGTACCCCCTCAGTATTTTTAACCTTTGAGGACAAAAATCTTATTCAATTCCATATATGAAAAACCTCTTCATTCGATTTTCTCACTTTGGTATAATGAGCTGTCGCATCTGTATCCGCTCTGAAACCAATGGGCATCATGACCACTGCTTTTAAGCCTTTTTCTGTCAAACCCAGCAATTTATCAAATGCCGCAGCATCAAAGCCCTCCATCGGACAAGCATCAACTCTTTGTTCAGCTGCTGCCGCAAGTCCCATACCCAATGCAATATATGCCTGTTTTGCCGACCAAATTTGTTGTTGTTCAGCAGGTAATGCACCCACCGTACTCATCATCATACCTTTGTAACCGTCTAAAGCCTCGACAGGAATGCTGCGCGTTAAAGCCACATTATTCACAAATGCTTGAATATCAACTGCTGTAATCTGAAGCGGCACAGCAAAAATAAATACATGAGAACTGCTACCAATCTGCGGTTGTCCATAAGCCGCTGCTTGCAACTGTGCTTTCATCTCAGCATTTTCTACAACAATAACCGAGAACGGTTGCAAGCCATAAGAAGTTGGTGCGAGATTTATCGCCTCTAAGATTGTGTTTAATTGTTCTTCTGATACGGCTTTACCATTCATGTTTTTGGTTGCATACCGCCAATTAAGGTTTTTTACTAAGCTCATTTTTAAAATTTAGATGTGAATTTTTTTATTAAATCTGGTTTACGCCTTTTGGCAAACCTAAGACAGAACCTTAAAATAGTTGAAAATGTTTTAAATTTTAATCTTTGATTTTTAAAATCTATTGTTGCGGCATTTCTACTACCCCCCTCAGTATTCTATGCCAATCAGCCAAAACTTGTATTTTTTATGCAGTTTTGGCTGCAAGTTTTGACTTTTTCAGCCAAAATATGTATTTTTTATATAGTTCTGGCTGTAAGATTTGACTTTTGCAGCCAGAACTTGTATTTTTACATCAAAATTGGCTGATTATGAATAACAACAGTGCCATCATTGGCAGAAAAAAAGAGATACAAAAATTAGACAGTATCACAAAAAGTAAAAAATCGGAATTCTTGACCGTCTATGGGAGAAGACGCGTTGGAAAAACTTTTCTCATTCGAGAATATTTTGACTATACATTCGATTTCCAAGTTTCGGGATTGGCAAATGCCGATACGACGCAGCAATTGTTTAATTTCGATACGGTTTTACAGAAGCAATCTCACCTCGTTTTTGACACCCCTTCAAGCAATTGGTTGATTGCCTTTCAACGCTTGATGGAGCATTTAGAAAGCACAAAAAATAAAGGAAAAAAAGTCATTTTCTTTGATGAATTGCCTTGGTTTGATACTCCAAATTCTGATTTTATGATGGGTCTTGAACATTTTTGGAACAGTTGGGCTACCAATCGCAAAGATATTTTGCTTATAGTTTGTGGCTCGGCAGCTTCTTGGATGGTCAATGTTTTAATCAATAATGACGGTGGTTTGCACAATCGTATTACACAAAAAATAAAGATTGAACCTTTCACTTTGAAGGAAGCCGAAGAAATGTTGGTTGCCAAAAATTGTGTTTTAGACCGCTATCAAATTGTCCAATTATACATGGTTATGGGCGGTATTCCTTACTATTTAGAAGCCATTCAACCACATTTGAGCGCAACCCAAAATATTCAAGAGTTGTTTTTTGATAAATCGGGCTTATTAAAAAATGAGTTTTTTAACCTATACCGCTCCCTTTTTCGCAGATATGAAGTTTATGAAACCGTCGTCGAAGTTTTGTCAACAAAGACTGAGGGGTTGCAACGAAGTGATATTATCAAACTGTCAGGTTTGGCTTCGGGCGGCACGCTGACAAAAGTTTTGGCAGACCTCGAAGAAAGTGGGTTTATCAGTTCTTATACTTCACTTGACAATAAAAGAAAAAATATAATTTACAGATTATCAGATTTTTATACAGCATTTTATTTTAAATTTATCAAAGACGGGAAATATCAAGGTGAAAATAGTTGGATTAATCTTTTGGATAGTCCAACACAAAGGGCTTGGCAAGGATTTACTTTCGAGCAAATTTGCATTGACCACGTGGCACAAATAAAAAAAGCTTTGGGTATCAGTGGCGTTCAATCAAACAACGCTTCTTGGAAAGGTGGCACAACGGAAAAATCAGCTCAAATTGATTTGCTCATTGATAGGCGTGACCAAGTGATTAATGTCTGTGAATGTAAATTTTCATTAGATACTTTTTCAATAGATAAGGACTATTCAGAAAAATTGAGGTCAAAAATCGCTACTTTCAAAACCGTTACTAAAACTAAAAAAGCCGTTTTTTTAACGATGATTACGACTTACGGTGTCGAAAAAAATAAATATGCCAACTTATTGGTACAAAATGACGTGACAATGGGCGCTTTGTTTGAATGATTTCAACGCATATTCAAATGTATAGTTGTTGCAGTAAATCATATTAAGTTTTTAATAAATTCGATTTAACTAAAAGGTGGATTATGGCGGGGCGGTTGAAAGATTAATTGTTTGTTTTTAGTCTCAAAAAATATTTGTTTTGCAAAAACGATTATCTTTGCAAAACAAAATAGTTCATAAGTCAAACAAAATATTTTTAATACATACATGTTATTCCAACAACTTCTTCTAAATCTTGGTATCAAAGATTTCGACGGTAAGAGCAATTCTTATCGATATGATGTTGTATTGAATTCAACCAATTATTCCAATAATATACCTATTGAGTTTTATTTTGTACCCAAAACTTTTTTGTTTGAGGATAATATCTACGATATACATGAGAATGTTTGGAATAAAAATGATGTTCCTAACTTCATTATTCTGTCAGAAGAAGAAACCTATATTTTTGATAGTAAAGTAAAACCAAATAAGCGTAATCCTTTTTATGCGAAAATTGATAATTTCCCACATCAAAGTCTTTTCAACGACGAAAGCCCTGTTCTGAAAAAACATTTAGACTCTGGTTATTTTTTTGAATTTGTCATTCAAAAAACAAAGAAAAATAAACAACAAGAAGTTGATAAAGATTTGTTGCTAAACTTGATTGCTTTGCGTCAAGACCTATTGGGTGTTAGAAATGACGAGTCAACTATTCATCTGCTGATACTTCGCTGCCTATTTTTAAAATATTTGGAAGATAGAGGTATCTATGAAAAAGGATATGTTGTTTCTGCATTAAAGCAGTCTCCCGAAGCCCTTGTTAAAGCATTTAATGAAGTCGGTAGAATTAACGGAGATATTTTCAAATATAACATATTAAGCCCTGAACAAATTGAACCAGGTTATTTGGATTCAATAGCTCGTTTCTTTACCTATGATTATCTGACGGGGCAAGGCTCGTTATTTCCTTATAAATTTGACTGTATTCCAATCCAACTGATTAGTAACGTTTACGAAGCCTTTTTAAGCGATAACAAAAAGAAAGGGAAAGGGATTTACTACACCCCCAAATTTGTAGTTGACTTTATGCTATCGGAAACGCTTAAACCTTTATTGAAAAATAATGCTAAAATTACACTTTTTGACCCTGCTTGTGGTTCTGCTGCTTTTTTAGTTGAAGGATTCAAAGCAATTATAGCTCGCAATAAGGCACAAAAGGATTTTATAAAAAAGAAACAAATTCTTGAAAATCAAATATTTGGCATTGATATAGACCAAGATGCGTTACAAATCGCTACATTCAGTTTGTATTTAACCTTATTAGAAGATTTAGAACCCGATTTCATTCGCTATCAGATTGAAAAACAATCACCTATACTACCCAATCTTATAGGTAAAAACCTCTTGTGCGGCAATTCTTTAACTGACGATGAATTATTTGCGGATAAAAAATTTGATTGTATTGTTGCTAATCCACCTTGGCTTAGTGTCAAAGAGGATTCTGAAAATGAAGAATCCATAAAAATTAGATTAGCAATTGGAGATAGTCAGACTCAAGGAACAATGTCTGAATATAAAGCTGTTAGTGATTATCAGCTATCACAAGCGTTTATTCTAAGGGTAAAAAAATGGAGTCAATCGAATACAATTTTTGGGTTAATCGTTAACAATTCAAATTTTTTCAATCAAAAATCTATTAGCTTCAGAAAAGAGATATTGACACAATATACTCTAAAAACATTCTATGAATTTTCTAAATTGAACAAAATCTTATTCAAAAAAACGACCATTGGTAAAGTTAATGGTAAAGAAATCACGGTTGGTGCAACAGAACCTTGTGCATTTTTAGTATATAAAAATAATGAGCCTAAAATAAATACTATTAATTATATTGTTCCTAAACTCACACCTATTTCAGAAGCTTTGAACTTAATTCAAATTACGCATCGAGATATAAAAAAAGTGCGTCAAGATGTTTTAATTGAAAATGATTTGATTTGGAAAATTTTTGTGAATGGAGAATGGGAAGATTTTGAGTTGATTAATACTATCAAAGCTAATCGCTCAAAAGATATACAAATATCTTGTAACAGAGGCTTTGAGGCTAAAAAAAACGCTGAACTTACCGGAGAACCACAATTTAAGGCATTAATCAAAGCTAAAGATTTAAAAAAATATCAACAAATTGAAAAATCTGAACCCTTTAATTGGAATCAAAAATTAAGGAGAAAAGGTGGTGATGATAGTAATTTTACTGGTTGTAGGATTCTAACTGTTTATAATCCTACCCCTACGGATTTTTTAAAAATTAGAGGAACGCTTATATCCGGAGATTATATTTTTAGAGATGATATCCTATGCATTAAGGTGAAACACAATAATGACTATATCAGTAATTATCTTACAGCATTAGGTATCATCAATTCCTCTTTGATAGGTTACTACATTTATCAAATATCCGCACAATGGGGTACGGGAGATTTGAAAAGGAATTGTATTCGAAATAGTGATATTGAAACAATCCCTTTGAAAATTATTGAAAATAATAATATAGAAGAAAAAATCAGTTTATTAGTAACTCAAATTGAAAATGCTAAAAGTCAAAATCAAAATACAGAGAACTTAGAACAAGAGCTTGACGATTTAGTGTTTGACTTATACGGTTTATTAACGTTTGAAAAAGAAATCATTCGTGAATTTTACGATATTAATGTACACCGTAAAAATGATACCGTAAAAGAAACCGACTTAAAAGCCTATTTTTTAAAGTTCAAAGAAGTTTTTGAATTAGCTCTATCCGAAGATTTACAGATGAAAGCTACCTTCAAAATTTCTAAAAATATAGGTGCGTTTCTTTGTGTTCGGATTACGGATAGGTTTATGGATAAAACAGAAGTTTTCGCATTAAGTAACATTAATGACGAAGACGTTTTTCATGCTATAAAGTCGCAACAGTTAGAACACGCCTATTATTCTAATAAATTGAATGAAATAACAACTAAAGTCTATGAAAGTGAACGCTTTTTCATAATTAAGAGTAATTTTTTCAAAGATTGGACTGTACGGCAAGCAATTAAAGATGCGAACGAAGAAATTAAAATTTTCACCCAAGAAACTACCTCGATTTCTTAATGAACTCTTTCTATCAAACGTTTAGAGCAAAAGACCCATTTTACAAGTCTAATTTGGTGGCACGGTTTCCCGAACCACAAGACTTGGTTGAGGGTTTATTTCTACGAGCTATTATAGATGCCTATCATCGTGTCAAGTTCAAACCAAAGGTGAAAAGTTTGAATGAAAATGATATTAGAAATTTATTTATTGAAGACTTTAAGGTATCTAATACGCCTTTGAACAAATATATTCAGCATAACGTAATAACTATTGCATCTGAAAATCAAGCAAATACAAAAAGCTTAGTTCAAAGAACAGATATAGAGCTCCATAGTGGTATTCATCAAATACATTTTGTCATTGAGTGTAAAAAATTGAGTTCTGCAGAAACTCGTTATGTTCAAGGCACGACTAAGAATGGGAAATACGAAATTGATGGATTAGAAAAATTCTTAGACCTCCAATATGCTGAAAACGAATCAAAAGCTGCAATGGTTGGATTTGTCGTGAATGGTGATGTTATTAAAATTACGAAAGGTCTCAAACAAAAAGTAGCGATATTTAGCCCCGACAAAAAAATGAATGCCTATATTGATTTACAATGTATCGGTTGGGAGAATAGCTTTCAATCTCTACACCTCAAAAAGGATAGCTCATCTTTATCATTGTATCATCTGTTTTTTGACTTTTCTAAGTAATTTAAAGGTTAAAATATACAAAAGATGGGTTGTATTTCAACTTATACTCTTAGTAATGGAACAACTCAAAGAATTAGAACGCCTGCGCGAGCTGCTCGCCCTCGAAAAAAAAGCTGACCTTGAATTTTTCAAAACGGTCATTCAAAACAAGCCCCTTGAACAGCGTCGAGCCGAAGGGTTTACGTGGTATCCGCTGCAAATCGTTCGGACGGGCTACACTTTTGGCGACCGAGCTTTTGTGGTCGTTGAACGCAGTGGCAGCCCCGATTCGCCACATCAATTCCGTTCAGGTAATGTGGTTCAGATATTTACAAATGATAAAAGCAATACATACAGCGAAAAGTCGGGCGTGATTAACTATGTCAACAAAAACCAGATGTACATCATTTTGAACGCCAAAGACCTACCCGATTGGATAAACGACGGTCAAATTGGCGTTGATTTGTTGTTCGACGACCGCACTTATAACGAAATGGAAAAAGCCATATCCAAAGTGATGAATGCCAAAGGCGACCGTTTAGCCGCCCTCCGCGATGTGCTTTTGGGCTATAAAACCTCCGAAAATTTTAATGCCAATGCCCCCCTCAGTATGCCGCGCCTAAACGAAAGCCAAAACTTAGCCGTTCGGCAAATTATGGACAACCGCGATATTGCCATCATTCACGGCCCGCCCGGTACAGGCAAAACGACTACGCTCGTCGCTGCCGTTAAAAAATTATCAGAAACTGAAAATACGATTCTCGTTACTGCCCCTTCCAATACGGCTGCCGATTTGCTGACAGAAAGGCTTGATGCTGAACATTTGACCGTCCTACGCATCGGCAATATTTCTCGAGTGGACGAAACCATAGTGCGCCATACCCTTGAAGGACAACTTTCTACACATCCCGAAGCCCGTAATATCAAAAAAATAAAAATAAAATCGGCTGAACTCCGTCGCATCGCCCGCAGCTATAAACGCAAATTTGGTTACGATGAAAAATCACAACGTGACCGTCTTTTGAAAGAAGCCAAAGACCTTTCCGCGTGGGCAAACGACCTTGAAAAACGCATCATTGATGAAATTCTTGATGGCGCACACGTTATTATATGCACCCTCGTTGGCGCAGCACATCCTGTTTTGGACAATCGGAAATTCCGCACCGTTTTTATTGACGAAGCCGCACAAGCCCTTGAACCTGCGACGTGGATTCCAATATTGAAAGCCTCTCGTGTCGTTTTGGCAGGCGACCCATTTCAGTTGCCACCAACGGTCAAATCAAATGACGCTAAAAAACAAGGTTTCGACATTACTTTGATTGAAAAATCCATCAAACACATTGACAGCGTCAATTTTTTAGACGTTCAATATCGGATGAATAAGACGATTATGGGTTTTTCAAACCGTCAATTTTATGATAATTTGCTGAAAGCACACCCCTCAGTATCTGACCGTATTTTGGTCAATTTTCAAGAAGAAAAACCCGTTGTTTTCATTGATACCGCTGGTTGCAGCTTCGATGAACATGTCCATCCCGAAAATAAAAGCCGTTTCAATCCTGAAGAATTTTACGCCCTTCGTGAGCATTTATACCAATATTTAGAGGCTTTTCCCTACGATAAACCTTCAATTGGCATCATTTCGCCTTATCGGGAACAAGTCGTTTTTATGGAAAAAGAAATCGAAGCTGACCCTTTATTGTCTGATTTAAAATTGACCGTCCAAACCATTGACGGTTTTCAAGGACAAGAGCGCGATGTCATTTACATCTCTCTCGTGCGTTCCAATACGAAAAGCGAAATCGGTTTTTTGAACGATTACCGCCGTATGAATGTGGCGATGACGCGGGCACGTATGAAGCTGATTGTTGTTGGAGACAGTGGTACGATTGGGAATGATAAATTTTATAAATCGTTTTTGGAGTACGTGGATACTGAGGGGTCGTATCGGTCTGCTTGGGAGTTTATGAAGTAACGTATCACCGACCTGCAGTCGGTGTTTTTACTACATACTAAAAGCCAGCGTTTTACACGCCACCGACCGCAGGTCGGTGCTACTGCCCGTTACTCGTCAGGTTTTAAATTTAGGCGTATCGCCAAATCTTTAACCAACGGATTCACCTCCATCATCAACATCAATTTATCACGCGGCGTGAGGTATTTTCTAAGTGTTGCAGCCTTCGTTTCTGTAGGTGCAAGCGTTTCGTCATAGACGATTTCAAGCAGTAATTCCGCATCATTGAGGTCAAAACGAAGGAAATCCGCCAAGCGAAACTCTTGTTGAATGATGCCTACCATTAAAGTTGAGCCAACTTTGGCAGTGACTTTTTTAAGTTTCAATGCTAAATTGGCGGATTGCAAAGCGGCTTTTGTAGAAGGCGATTCATGCGTTTCAGAATATTTCTGCCACGATTCTTTTAGGTTTTCAATGCTTAGTTTTGAAACAGAGTGTTTCAAAATATTCTCTTCTTCTTCAATTTGGGCGGCTATCGCTTCGAGCGAACCGATTTTCATAGAAGCATTGAAACTACTCTTTGATGAATTATTTGTAGATGCCTGACTGGTTGAGGTACTGACTTTTGCAATCGGAACAGCAGGGCCTGGTGTCAATTCACCTTCATTTGATGGCGGAATAGGTTCTTCGGCAGTTGAAATGGTCGTTTCAACCTCTTTATACTGAGGGGGTGCTTGACTGCCTGAACGTGTGCTTGAAGTGGTTGTTTTAGTCTCTAATTTGCTCCCAACATTAGTTTTTTTTTCAACGAGCATTTGTTGCGGCACAGCCGAAAGGTCAACAGCACGACCGATATAGGTCATTTTTATCAACGCCATTTCAACGTGCAAACGCTTGTAACGTGCCATTTTGTAGTTCACATCACAATCATTACACAAATTAAGAGCTGTCAAAATGAAAGACGTAGAGGATAAAGCCGCTTGATTTTGATACCGTTGTTTTAAGTTTTCACCAACTTCCAAAAGCTGTAAAGTTTGTAAGTCCTTAGAAACCAATATGTTACGTAGATGCTCTGCCATACCAACAATAAATGTATCACCTTCAAAACCACGCCGCATCACGTCTTCAAAAGTGTTCAATACTGAGGGGAGGTCTTCTGACAACAAAGCATCGGTCATTTTGAAAAAATAATCGTAATCCAATACGTTTAAGTTTTCAATGACATCGGCATAGTGAATTTTATTATCGGTACTCGCTGAAACGATGCGATCAAAAATCGAAAGAGCATCACGCAAAGCACCGTCTGCTTTTTGAGCAATTATGTGCAACGCATCAGGGTCGGCAGTAATGCCTTCGGCTACACATATAGTTTGCAGATGTGAAACAATATCAGGTATCTGAATACGTCTAAAATCAAATATTTGGCAACGAGAAAGAATTGTTGGAATGATTTTATGCTTCTCTGTCGTCGCTAAAATAAAAATAGCATGAGGCGGTGGCTCTTCCAAAGTTTTCAAAAAAGCATTGAAAGCCGACGATGACAACATGTGTACCTCGTCAATAATAAAAACTTTGTACTTACCTTGCTGCGGCGGTATGCGCGTTTGGTCAACAAGTGAGCGCACGTGTTCAACCGAATTGTTTGAAGCCGCATCGAGTTCAAAAATATTGAACGATGCACTTTGACTGAATGCACGACAAGAGTCACACGTGCCGCAAGCCTCAAAATCGGGCGTGCGATTCGTACAATTCAGTATTTTTGCTAAAATACGTGCATTGGTTGTTTTGCCAACCCCACGAGGACCACAAAACAAAAAAGCGTGGGCAATATGGTCAGTCCGCAACGCATTTTTCAAAGTTTGCGAGACGTGTGCTTGTCCAACGACATCAGAAAATTTCTGTGGACGGTATTTTCTTGCGGATACGATAAATTCGCTCATGGCGCAAAACTACGGAATTAAATGACCACCAAAAAAAGTTTTTTCCACATTTTGCAATAATTTGTTTGTTGTTGCCACAGGTGTTGTTACAGATATCGTAAACAGGAATTAAAATGGTTTATATTTTTTTTTGCAAAAAAAATATAAACCATTTTAATTCCTGTTTACGATACCTTATGACTTACAAATACACTAATTTCGCAAAAAAAATTCACTTTATGACTCAACTAAAATTCTTTACATTCAATCCCTTTTCTGAAAACACATACATCGTTTTTGACGACGAAACACGAGAAGCGATTGTCTTCGACCCAGGTTGTTACACAACAAATGAACGGAAGCTACTCAAAAAATTCATAGACGACAATCAATTGATTGTCAAACGATTAATCAATACGCATTGCCACCTCGATCATGTTTTTGGTAATCCTTTCATCATTGAAACTTATAATGTGCCGTTGGAATGTCACCATGCAGAATTGCCTATTTTAGCACGTGTTGAAGCCGCAGGGATGATGTTTGGTACGCCTGTTCCGCCACAAAAATCCCCCTCAGTATTCATCGAAGATGACGATGTTATTACACTTGGTGGCATCGAACTCAAAGCGATTTTAGCACCAGGACATTCGCCAGGCAGCTTGTGTTTTTATGATGAAAAAAATAAATTTTTAATTGGTGGCGATGTCCTTTTCTTCGGCAGCATTGGTAGAACAGACTTGCCAGGCGGCAATCATGGACACCTTATCAACAGCATCCAAACCCGTTTGATGCCTTTACCCGATGATGTAACCGTACATTCTGGACATGGGCAACCGACGACAATTGGACGTGAAAGACGCTCTAACCCTTTTTTGAATTAACTAAATGGAACGAAAATATCTCTCATATCGTCATTCAACCATCAGCTACCTGCGTTTCGGCACAGGCGAGCGATTACTTTTGGCATTCCACGGCTTCAGTGATAGGGCGGCATTGTGGCAAAGCGTGAGTGAGGGCTTTTCAACTGATTTTACGGTAATCGCTATTGATTTACCTTTTCATGGACATACGATTTGGCGAGAGGACGTTTTTCGCAGCCGTGATTTTGAAGCAATTGTTCAGGAATTACTGCGAATTGAAGGGAAAGAACGGTTTACTTTGGCGGGTTTCAGTTTTGGCGCACGCATTGTGCAACGTTTGTTTTTTAGGTTTCAACACCGCATTGACCATATTTTGCTTTTCGCACCCGATGGTTTTGGGACAAAATGGATGTTTGAAATCACGATGTTGCCCAAATTCATTCGCCGTTTTACAAAATGGTTGTTAAATCGTCCGAGTTGGTTTGTCCGCATTTTGACCTTTTTTTATGAGCGCAAACTCATCAATCGTTTTGTTTACTCATTCACTTACAATCATTTAGGTCGTGCAGAACGCCGTGAACGGCTGTTTTCCTATTGGCTTTCGATGGACGATTTTGTGATAAAACCAGAACGATTTAAAACGAGATTGGTCAAAAGTGGTATCCCAACAGATGTTTTTTTTGGTAAAAATGACGACCTTGTTCCTATCCGTAGTGGCTATTGGTTGGCAAATGAGACCCCAAATATACGGCTTCATATTGTTGAAGATGGGCATAAATTAGTCAATGAAAAACGGAATGATGCTTTGAGAGCTATTTTTCAACCGCCTGTTGTGACTTCATAAATCATTTTCCCATTTCCAATATCACCCCCTCAGTAAATCCACAATAAACAAAAACTCGTGGATAAGTCTGTTGATAAGCCATAGTTATCCACATTTACGACTAATTATCCGACTTGTGTTGTCAAATCAAAGCATCCATAAAACTTAAAATCACTTTCAATCTGTCATGAATTTTCGCAGCATTTTTCTTATTTTCTTTTGGGCAATGACAATTTCTTTTGGGAAAGCCCAAACGTATTCAGCATACGGTACAATTCTCCGTTTTTCCTTGAAAAATGCCCCATTTCCCCATCCTAAACGGGCAGACGGGCATACCTATCAAAACCAAAAATTTCCATTAAAACAACATTATCAAGACAGTTCTGTTCTTGTTTTCGTTCCAAAAGACTATCATTTTGCTACAAAAACGGACATGGTTGTGCATTTTCATGGTTGGTATAACCATATAGACAGCGTTTTGTCCACGTTCAAACTCATTGAACAATTTGCGGCAGCTCACCCAAATGCGCTCCTTATTATACCTCAAGGGTCCAAAGATGCGCCCGATTCCTTTGGTGGAAAACTTGAAGAACCCGATGGTTTCAAAAAGTTTATCACTGAAGTCTTGGATTCGGTTGCAAGAATTAATCATATAAAAACATTGCTGCCGCGACATATAATTCTGTCTGGTCATAGTGGTGCATATCGAGTTATGTCATTTATTTTGTTGCAAGGTGGTCTGCCTAAAAACGTCAAAGAAGTATGGCTTTTCGACGGCTTATATGGTCAATTAGAAAAATATGGCGTTTGGTTGCAACAAAAAAAGGCTCGTTTGGTCAATTTTTATACAAAAGAAGGCGGTACTTTCGCCACTTCACTTGACTTCGCAACCGACATCGAAGCTTGGCATTTGCCACAATGGCAAGGCGATGAAAAGGATTTGACGGACGATATGCTTAGAGTCAACCAAATTTTTAATATTTTTACGCCGCTTGAACACAATGATGTTTTGTCAAAAACAAAAATGTTCCAGCGTTTGCTGTCAACAAGTCTTTTTTTAAAACGATAAACGATGTTAAAAATAAAAGTCAAAGCCAGTCAAATTACAAACCTCACGGATGCCCGTTATTTTGCTGCCAAAGAAGTGGCATGGTTGAGTTTCAATTTTACTGAGGGGTCTGAAAATTATATTGACCCTATGAAGGCTAAAGCTATGTTCGAATGGGTGCATGGCCCGCACATTGTCGCAGAGTTTGATGGCTTTTCGGCAGCAGATATTAACTTTTATACTGAGGGGTATCAATTGAGCCACATTCAAGTCGGTATGAATACGACCGCTGAGGAGGTTTTCGAGCTAAAAGCGCCGTCTATCATCAAGGAAATCACTGTTGAAGCGTCTTCAAACGCTGAAATACTGAGGGGGCTGATGCGTCCTTTTGCAGCGTCTGTTGAAGCCTTTCAACTCAATTTTGAGAAAAAAGGAGTAGATTTTTCAAGCCTTAAAAATGCTGATTCGAAGATTTCGATAGACGACTTGAAGGCGCTATGCAGCGAGTTTAAAATTATATTAGCCATTGATTTTCAAACAATTATGCTTGAAGAACTGCTTAATTTGAATCTTTATGGCTTGAGTTTACAAGGCGGTGAGGAAGAAAAAGTAGGCGTAAAATCGTTTGATGAATTGGATGATATTTTGGAGAAATTAGAAATTGAAGAGGATTAAATGATTGTATTGTTGGTATTGCTGTATTGTTAAACAACAATACAGCAATACCAACAATACAATCTATTTCATACTTTTATAAATCGCCTCACCTACTTCTGTCCGAATATTCAAAGTACCTATCTTACCATTGTCACGAGTTGGATAAACCCGATTTGATAAAAACACATAAACGATATTGTATTTCGGATCAATCCACGTAAAAGTGCCTGTAAAACCCGAATGTCCATAACTTTCAGGCGATGCCGATTGTGGGCCATTGGTTATTTTTTTATTGAAATCCAATTTGTCAAAGGCAATACCACGGCGGTTATTGAGACTTGGAAATTGATATTTTGTACACGAATCAATGACTGATGGTTTAATAAATTGCTGCCCACCATAAGAACCTTTTTGTAGATACATTTGCATCAACTTCATCAAGTCATTGGCATTGCCAAACAGCCCTGCATGACCTGAAACACCATTCAATAAAGCTGCTCCTTCGTCGTGGACATGACCATGAATCAGCGTTTTTCTAAACAAAGAATCGTATTCTGTGGGTGCAATTTTTGATTTATCATAAAAACGCAAAGGGTTGTACGTCAATGAGTTAGCACCAATGCTTTTATACGTTTTCTTCAAATAAGTTTCCCAATCCATGCCCGCAATTTTACCCATCATATCGGGATAGGTGTAGTAATGCAAATCGCTATACACATAACCTTGTTCGGGCTTGATTGGCGAGTCTTTGATGTCTTTAAAAAGGGTCGGTTTGTAGTCTTTACTCAACCACATATTTTCTGTAATTTCAATATTATACTGAGGGGTCTGTTTGTCCGAAAAAGTATTGGGCAACCATGTTATTGAAGACGCATTGAGGCAGTCTTTCCACATATTTTTATCTGTCCGAATGGCTTGTGCAATTTTTGCATTTGTTTTTTTCTCACCACCAAAAAGACGTTGAAAAAAGTTGAGATGGAACTTTTGAGCATATTTTTCCTTGAAAGCAGTGCTATTTTTCACTGTTTCAACAGAATCTATACAATCCATCCAAAACGGAATCCATGCTTTTAAACCTGATTTATGCGTCAACATATCTCTAAAACGCAAATTGGCTTTGTTAGAATTAGCAAAATCGGGGTAATAATCTGCAAACGTTTTATCAATATCAAACTTGTTTTCACTCATTAATTGCATGACCGCGAGAGCCGAAGTAGAGATTTTTGTTACAGAAGCCAAGTCGTATAAATCATCCATTTTGACCATACCTTGCGCTTCTTTGCTTGATTTTTCACCTAATTTGCCTTTAAAACCTTCGTCGTAATTCGTTCTCACCTTTTCATCCATCACATCATTTTTGTTGCCAACTTGATAATTGGTGTTCGCTACTGAGGGGGTACTTTTGGGGGCTTCTTCATACGTGTGATAACCATAATTTTTTTGATAAATGACACGACCATCTTTAGCAATTTGAACGACTGCCCCTGGATACGCCTTTTCTCTCAAACCCAAATTGACAACGGAATCCACTTTTGCAATCAATAAACGGCTGTCAATACCGACCATTTCAGGAATACCATACGCCAAACGACCCATCGTTTTTGTCGAAACGCCCATACCCAAAACGAAATTGTTGTTGACAGTTACAGGCAAACGACCCTCCATTGGAATTGCTCCAAAAACGGCTTGACCCGCCGCTTCTTCTGCATAATTGGTCAATTGATAAGCCATAACAACCGCTTTTGCATTAGAAATGCCTTGGATTTTGTCCAAAGAGTATGGATTTCCAAAAATAACCATGACTGCTTTTCCTGATTTAGTCAATAAATCAAGCGCTTTTTGATTGCTATTTGTTAAGCCATATTGCGCGCCTGGACGCACATTTTGAAGATGAACGCCAATGAGAATGAGGTCAAAACCTTTGGTTTGGTCAACTACCTTTTGAATCACTGAATCGGACGCATTAATCGGTATATTATAAGGTGTAACGTTCGTATAATTCTGCGTCATTTTTTGAAAAGCTGTCAAATCACTGGCATCAACAGAAACGACAGCAATGCGTTGCGTCAAATCTTTAATCGGCAGCGTCTCGTTCTCATTTTTTACGAGTGTCAGCGACACCTCAGTCATTTGGCGATTCAAAAGGTCTGACTGAATCGTATTGAGGTCTTGCACCAAGCCTTGAAGTTTTATGGGTTTGTAATTATCCAAACCTACCCAAGACTTCGCCATCAAAATTTTGCGAACATGATTATCCAAATCATTTTCAGTCAAAAGCCCTTTTGTAAAAGCATCTTTGACGGCTTTAAACGCATTTGGCACGTCTTCAAAGGTTTCAATGACATCATTTCCCGCCAAAATCGCTTTGACAATCGCTTCGCCATTTGGAAAATATTTAACGGCACCTTGCATATCCATCGCATCTGTAAAAATCAAACCTTTGAAACCCAATTCATTTTTCAGCAGGTCAGTGATGATTTTAGGCGACATCGTTGAGGCTAAATTTTTAGTAGAATCCAAAGCAGGAATGCTCAAATGCGCTGTCATAATACCTGATAAACCATTATTAATCAATGTTTTAAAAGGATATAATTCAACATTGTCTAACCGTGTTTTATCATGTGCAATAAGCGGTAAGTCGTAATGTGAATCCACGCCCGTATCGCCGTGACCAGGGAAATGTTTGGCGGTTGTGATGAGTCTTTGGCTTTGCATCCCACGCATATACGCCAAAGCTTTGCGAGTCACATTCATTTTATCTTCGCCAAAAGAGCGAAAATTGATGACGGGATTATTCGGATTATTATTAATGTCAACAACAGGCGCATAGTTGACATGAACGCCCAAACGGTTACATTGCCGCCCAACTTCTTTACCCATTTCTTCAATCAATGCTTCATTTTGGGGCATCGCACCCAAAGCCATCTGGTAGGGAAACCGTACCGTACTATCGAGCCGCATCGCCAAACCCCACTCGAAATCCATTCCGATTAAGAGCGGGATTTTAGAAATTGCTTGCAAATCATTGACAATTTGGGCTTGTACTGAGGGCTGCCCCGCAAAAAAAGCGATGCCCCCAAGGTGGTACTCTTTGACCCATTTTTTCAGTTTTTCGGGGTCGTAGCCTCTACCACTGTAATTGCCACGCGGCATAAACAATTGACCGATTTTTTCATCAATGGTCATATTTTTAAGGGTATTTTCAACCCAAGCCGTTTGGTTATTGCTAAGAAAATCGGGTGCTTTTTGAGCCATAACACTCTGTGTTAAGCATAAAAGAAAGGAAATTGTAATGAATCGCATGGTTTGATTTGTTCTAAAATTGAAGAATTAAAAGACAAAAAGAAGCGTCAAGGTCGCAAAATGAACGCACCTTTTTGCTTAAAAAGCATAAAAAAAACCCGAATGTTTCATTTTCAGAAAAATTCGGGTTTGAGTCGTATTTTATTTTGGTCGCTGATTATGCTTCCGCTACTGCAACTGATGCTTCTACTGCTACTTCTGCCGCTGGTTTTGCGACTGGTGCGCCTGTTTCTTTCACTTTTTTCGGACGGCTTTTGCCATGTGAACCCAAAATGATTTTACCACGCTTAGACCTTTTGTCTCCTTTACCCATTGTTTTATTTATTTATTTTATGAAAAAATGCATTTTTTAAAAAGAGTGCAAAAATAGGCTTTTTATAAAGGAAAAGGCAAAAAGTTTACAATTTTTTTAAGAATGGGAAAATCACCCCCTCAGTATTTTAAAACTTCACCACTTCCCAAAACGCTTTTTTAGGTTTAAAATCTGCATCAAACAACAAAGGATAGTCTTTGCGTCCATGAATCGGGAAATTATCGAGCCACGATGATTTGTCTGACAAATTCCAGAATGTCACGCTGGTGACCACATTTTTATACTTTCTGAAAATTTCAAACAGCATTTTATACTTTTCTGCTTGTTTGGTTTCCAAGTCAGCCGTAAATTCGCTTTTGCCTGTGAACGGCACATTGCTGCGCTCATGATGTTTTTGATGAACCGAAACGTCCACTTCCGTAATTTGAACTTCTAAACCCAACGAAGCAAATTTGTTGATGGACTCCTCCAATTCTGCCGCCGAAGGTTCATAAATCGAC
>JANLQI010000444.1:0-6355 GCA_031367705.1 Saprospiraceae bacterium
CAATAAGGAAACCCATTTTTGGTTAGGATATCTACGACTTCTTGGGCAACAAACCCTTTGACAATGCCACCAAAATCTAAAAGTACCCCCTCAGTATTAAACCTCATTTGAGGTGTTTTTTCATCAATTTCAATGTTTTTAAAGCCCGTTTTCTCCAAAGCGGCTTGTAAAATTGCTTTATTGGGCATTTGTTTAGTCTTACGTGCCTTGCGCCAAACCTGAACAATGTGACCGACAGTTACATCAAAAGCACCGCCGCTTACGCTATTGGCTTTTTTCGAAATTTTCAAGACATGATACAAATCAGCAGAAATGGGCTGCCAAGTTTTGATATTATGACAAACCGTATTTATTTCACTGTTATCGAGGTAATCACTAAAAATTTGATTCAATGTATCAACCCGTAAATAAGCTTTTTCAATAATAGGTGCAAGGATGAGTGAGTCATCTGCAAAAACGGTGATCACAAAAGGAGATCCCATTTTTGGTCTTTGGAATGTAAATTTTGACGTTTGTGAAAAAATGGACACATGACCAATAATCAATAAAACAAAGCTGAATTGTAAGCTTTTTAAGGTAGTTGTCATTTTTATTTAGGTTAAAACGATAAGCATACAGTGTGTTATGATGCAAAATTAAACATTTTTCAAAATAAATTAATTGTTATAGAAATTCAGTTCCCGAAAAAGCTGATTTGAGATTTAGAAAATTTAATTTTGTTTTCTATACCAGACATATTATTAACAAGACTGCATTTTTTATATTTTCGGTGTCACATATCTTTTAATCGGCAACACAAGAGTTCAGTGAATTGGTGGCTTTATTGTATTCTATTTGGTAACGAATCTTCAATTTATATGACTAAAATCTACGCACATGAAAGTGGAATCATTTTTCACCTTTAATACGGTTGTATTGGAGAGTAAAATAATTGACTTCTTTAAAAACGGCTTTCGCCCCACGCTTGGGTTCGTTTTTTGTTCGCCACAACAGGATTTCAAAGAAATAGGCAGTATTTTCGACCGTTTCGGTATTGATTTACTGGGCTGCACGACGGCAGGAGAAATTGTGAACGATACGCTCCATGAATCGTCAATTTCTGTTATGCTTATGGATATGAATAAAGCGCATTATCGCCCAATTTTTGTGAATAATACTGAGGGGGTGATTCAGACAGGGCAAGCCATCCGTCATTTTGCAGATACGGCTTTTGAGAACCCTGCCATTATCGCTTGTTCTGGAGGTGTTTTGAATGATGGTGAACAAATTGTTGCGGGTCTAACGAATTTCTCAAATCGTGAAATCCCTATATTCGGCGGTTTAGCTGGGGATGATTTGATGATACAAAACACTTTTGTTTTTAATCAAAAAGAAGCAACCAATAACGGCATGAATGCGATTGTCTTTAATGCCGATAAAGTTGATATCCAAGGACTTGCCACGAGTGGTTGGAAGCCATTGGGGACTTATCATACCGTTACAAAAGCGGAAGGCAACGTCATTCACACCATTAACGATGTACCTGCTCTTGATTTTTTCATCCGTTTTTTTGGAGAATATGAAAATGCCAACGTGCAAGACAAACCTATCAGCACCATTTCTGCCCAATATCCGTTCCAAATCAAGCGGTCTGATGACTATTCGGTTCTACGTTCTCCGATTTTAGGCGATGAAGAATTGCGCACGTTGACCCTTGTTGGTAGTATCAAGCAAGGCGACCAATTCCGTTTTTCAATTTCTCCGGGGATAGAAGTTATAGAAACTACCGTTGCTGAATTTGTTGAATTTGCAGAGAAAATGCCAGAAGCAGATGCTTTACTTTTGTTTTCTTGTAAAGGGCGACATGCCGCTTTGGGCCCTTTTATTGATGACGAAATAAAAGGCATTTATGATAGTTGGCAGAAACCAATGATAGGCTTTTTGAGCTATGGAGAAATCGGGAATGTCAAAAATGGGGTTTGCGAGTTTCACAATGAGACATGTAGCTTAGTCATTATAAAGGAAAAATAAAGTGCTTATTGAATTTTTATAAAACATGAAAATCACGTTATTAACCAAACCTCCCGTCTCATTTTAAGGTCAGTCAAATGAATGATAGCCCATGCTGTTTTTTCTGTAAAATGTTGGTTATCAATGATTATTAAACATTTTGACATGAACACCAAAACCCAAAAGTGAGCAAGTTTTACAAAAACATGGATATGGATTTCAAAATACTTTATGAACAATTATCATCTTCGCAATTGTCTGACGAGGCTAAAGAAAACATACTGTTTTCGCTTAAAAAAGTTGAAAAGGACTATATTCGAATGGATTTTTTGCATCATAGATTCATGAAAGACAAATCTATTACTATTAACATACTAAAAGAAACGGTTGTGGAACTTCAAACACAAAAAGACTATGCGACCCAAGCAAGTGAGTTACTTTTTCAACAAAAAATGTTACTTGAGGAGCAATCAGAGAAACTATCAAAAAACTTGCATGCTTTGCAACTGTCATACAGCGAATTGGAGCTTTTTGCTTATATCGCTTCGCATGACTTAAAAAGCCCTCTGCGCAATATCGGGAGTTATGCGCAATTGCTCAAACGGCGTTATCGAGGTAAATTGGATAATGATGCCGATGAATTTCTTGATTTCATCGTCAATAATGCGCAAATGATGAATAGTATCATCAGCGATTTGCTTGTTTATAGCCGTGTTGACAGGGATAAAGATTTGGTAAAAGTGAACTTTAATCGGCTTATCGAGCTGGTAAAGCACAATATCCGTGATGTGATAATCGAAAACGAAGTTGATATTGTATGCAGCGATTTGCCAACACTATGGGTGCATCGGTCAAGTATGGTTCAATTATTTCAAAACCTCATTGAAAATGCCATTAAATATCGTTCTGAACAGGCACCACAAATCCGTATTGACGCTCACTTAAGAGAAACTGACGGTTTATGGCAAATCACTGTAAAGGATAATGGCGTGGGTTTAGATGAAATATACCATGAAAAAGCGTTTTTACCTTTCCAACGTATCAATAATCGGGAACGTCCTGGTTCTGGAATGGGTTTAGCGATATGTCGGAAAGTTGTGCGTTTACATGGTGGTGAGATTTGGTATCATAAAAATCGGAACGATGATGATCGCGGAACGTCTTTTTATTTTACAATACCACAACAAGGTAACCTTGTCGAATAAGTTAAAAAAGTGGTGATTTTTATTCTTTTTTTTGACAAAAAATAGCAGTATTTAGCTCGCTATACTGAGGGGGTGCAACGAATCGTTTTTCGTTGCACTCTTTTCTTTTTGTTATGAAAACTAATTTTTAACGAACTATTGTAAGTGGTCAATTTATTTAAATCGTTAACTCCAGAAATTCAGACAACATCATAGCCGTTGCACCCCAAACGACCCGACCATGCACATCAAAATATGGCACATCAGGCAAGTGCATTCCTCTAATATCCATATCTTTTTTCTTATGATTGTCTGAATTCGTCAATATACTGAGGGGGGCTTCGATGATGTCTTTTACCTCGGTTGCTTGTGGAACATAGTGCGGTTGTGCCGCCGTCCAACCTAAATAGGGATGAACATGAAAATTGCTTACAGGGATGTATAAATCCGTCATTTTACCAATAATATTGACCGTTTGGGGCAAAATACCTACTTCTTCGTAGGTTTCACGCAAGGCACAAGCCTCTAACGACGCATCACAGGCATCGAGCGAACCGCCTGGGAAACTGATTTGATGGCTGTGTGGATCATTTGCGCTGCCCACTCTTTCCGTTAAAACAACATGCCATTCACCTGCTTTTGGAAACAACAAAATAAGGACAGCCGATTGGCGTGCTGTCGGTGGTGCTTCAAAGATATGCCGACGTGCCAAGACTGCTTTTTTGAGTTGAAAAGGTCTGCCCGGTAAGCCTTGTGCATGGCGTTCGATGAGTCGTTCTATAAAGGTATCGGTCATGGCATAAGCGTTTTATTAAAAAATTGCCATAAAATATCATCGGGCAATGAGGCGGTTAAATCTATTTTTTTGTTCAAAAAAGGATGCCAAAACGAGAATTGCCAAGCGTGTAAATGTATGGAACGGTCTTTATTGGCACGTCTTGCACCATATTTCACATCGCCTTTTAAAGGACAACCGATGGCGGCTAATTGCGCTCGAATTTGATGATGCCGTCCTGTTTTTAAGTCAATTTCTAAGAGGTGATAACGGTCACTCGACCCCCTCAGAATATAGTGTAATTCAGCCCTTTTTGCTTGTTTTTTATCCGATTCTGTGATATAGGCCTTGTTTTTTTCTTTATTTTCTACTAAAAAATGAGTCAAATCAGCTTCTATACTGAGGGGGGCATTTTCAACAATAGCGAGGTATGACTTTTGCGTTTCTCTATTTTGAAACTGTTGACTGATAGCTGCGGCGGCTTCGCTATTTTTTGCAAACAAAACAATGCCGCTTGTTGGGCGGTCAATGCGATGCAATAAAAAAGTTTTTGAACCTAAGTAATTGTCCGCCCATTCCAAAAGCGATGCATCGCCCGTGAGGTCCCGTTGCGTGGGCAACATAGCGGGTTTATTGAAGGCAATAAACGCATCGTCTTCATAGACAATACAATCAGTTAAGTTCATTTTATTTCTTCGTAGTCGGTGAGTTCAGCGTCAGGGCGTTGCTTTTTGTTGTCCTCTTTCGGCTTTTTATCCGTAAAATGACGGTGTTCCACAATAACTTTTGGGCGAAAAAGCGTGCGGTAGATAAACATAATGACGACGATATAGAACAAATATTTCATGTCAAAATTAAGTAAAATTGAATAAAAAATAATTTCAAAATAGGCTGCAAGTTAGCCGTTTTTAATGGAAAACAGAACTATTATAAGTCCTCAAACCAATCTATCGAATCGAAGATAGGACAATCCAAGCCTTTTAATGTAACTTTGCACCGAATCATATTTTATGAATATCATGCTGAAAGATAAAATCCGCGCACTCGCAACTACTTACTTTCCAGATGTCGTCTCGATACGACGCTACTTGCACGAAAATCCAGAATTGAGCTACGAAGAAGTCGAAACTGGCAAATATGTCGCTCGAAAACTCACTGAATACGGTATTCCACATCAACACGGTGTGGCTGAGAATGGTGTTGTAGGGCTTATTGAAGGTAAAAATCCATCGAAAAAGACCATCGCGTTGCGTGCCGATATGGACGCTTTGCCCATTTTAGAAAAAAATGACGTGCCTTATAAATCTAAAAATGAAGGTAAAATGCACGCCTGTGGTCACGATGCACACACATCAAGCCTGCTTGGTGCTGCCCGCATTTTGAACGAATTGAAATCAGAATTTGAAGGTACTATAAAACTCATTTTTCAACCTGCCGAAGAAAAAACACCAGGCGGTGCCAGTATCATGATTGCCGAAGGTGTTTTAGAAAATCCGAAACCCCTCAGTATCATCGGCCAACACGTGCATCCACCGCTTGAAGCGGGTAAAGTCGGCTTGAAAGGCGGCATTTATATGGCATCAAGTGATGAATTGTATTTGACAATCAGAGGAAAAGGTGGTCATGGAGCCATGCCGCAAGAAGGTATTGATACGATTTTAGTGGCAAGTCACATTGTTGTGGCATTGCAACAAATCGTTAGCCGCAATGCGAACCCCTCAGTACCAACGGTTTTGACATTGGGAAAAATCAACTCAACGGGCGGTGCAACGAATATCATTCCCGACGAAGTGAAAATTGAAGGAACTTTCCGTACTTTAGATGAAAAGTGGCGTGCAGAAGCTAAAAAACGCATGAGGAAAATAGCCGAAGGCGTTGCCGAAGCGATGGGTGCAACCTGTGAATTTACGATTCAACACGGCTATCCCGTTCTTTTCAATGATGAAAAGCTAACTGCTAAGGTCAAAAGTTTTATGATAGAATATTGCGGAGCGGACAATGTCATTGACTTACCGATGCGTATGACTTCCGAGGATTTTGCTTATTATTCGCAAGAGATGCCCGCTTGTTTTTATCGTTTGGGTACGGGCAATCGTGCACGCGGCATCAATTCAGGTTTACATACCGATACGTTTGATATTGAAGAAAAAAGTTTGGAATTGTCAATCGGTTTAATGGCGTGGTTGGCTTGCAAGGAGTTGGATAATTGAAAAACTTGTTTGAATACTGAGGGGGTCTCCTTAAAAAAAAAGTCTCACACCAAACGGCGTGAGACTTTTTTTTATTTATTGAAAATCAATGTTTTATGTCATTATTATTTCAGTTGATTGATTTCTAATTCTTCTAAAATTTTTCTAAATTCTTCAATTGAAACAATTTCAACTTTTGGAAAATCTATCGTTCTAAG
>JANLQI010000450.1:0-41978 GCA_031367705.1 Saprospiraceae bacterium
CGCCCTTGTCCATCTATGAATTTTGTCGCTGAATACGTCACCAAATCTGCTCCGAATTTTATCGGTTGTTGCAAATAAGGCGTTGCAAAACAGTTGTCAACGTTCAAAATGATATTGTGTTTTTTGGCTAATTTGCCGATATATTCCAAATCTATGAGGTCAAGACCTGGATTTGAAGGCGTTTCGAGGATAATTAAGCGGGTATTGGGCTGAATCAACGCCTCCCATTCTTCGGGCTTTTTGATGTCGGCATAGGTTGAAGTGATGCCCCATTTTGGAAAAACCATTGTCAATAACTGATGTGTCGAGCCAAAAACCGAGCGACTGGCAAGGATATGGTCGCCCGTTTTGAGCAAACCTGCGATAGATGTAAAAATGGCAGACATACCCGAAGCCGTCGCCAAACCCTCTTCTGCACCATCCATGAGGCAGAGTTTGTCAATAAATTCTGAATTGTTGGGGTTTGAAAAACGTGTATATATATTGCCCGGAATTTCATCAGCAAACAAAGCGCGCGCTTGTTCCGCATCTTCAAACGTAAAGCTCGAAGTCATAAAAATCGGGGTCGAGTGCTCTCTATAATCCGTTTGCTCTGCTCGGGTGCGTATCGCATTCGTTTCAAAATTATCGTAAGGCATATTCTAAGTATGAAATATGAATGATGAAATGTAAAAATACTGAGGGGGGTATTTAACAAAGTGACGGTGTGACTTCAAGTCACACCGTCACTAATACCCTAACAATCAATTAGTTAGGTTGTGGCACATAGCGCAAATACGGCTTTTTGATTTCTGGTTCAACACCATATTTCGCTGCAATGTCTTCTGTCGCTACATTTAAAGTAACAATCACATCATCGCCTACTTGCCAATCGGCAGGCGTTGCTACTGAATATTTAGAAGTCAACTGTAACGAGTCAATAACACGTAGGATTTCAAGGAAATTACGTCCTGTTGAAGCAGGGTACGTCAATGTCAACTTGATTTTTTTATCAGGTCCGATGACAAAAACGGAACGCACCGTTGCTTTTTCGCTTGCATTTGGGTGAATCATATCGTACAATTCAGCCACTTTGCGGTCTTGGTCTGCGATAATCGGGAAGTTCATCGTCACGCTGTTGACTTCCTCGATGTCTGGAATCCAACGATTGTGCGAATCAATATCATCCACGCTGACTGCCAAAACTTTGACATTGCGTTTTTGAAATTCGCCTTTCAACAAAGCTGTTTTGCCCAATTCGGTTGTGCAAACAGGTGTGAAATCGGCAGGATGTGAGAACAACAAGCCCCAAGAAGAGCCGAGCCATTCGTGGAAATTAATTGTTCCTTCTGTTGTTCCGATTGTAAAATCGGGAGCGGTATCACCTAATCTTAGTCCCATAATTAATTGATTTTTAAATATTTAATAATAAATTGATTGTCTTTTTTTGACACGAATTTCACCAATTACACGAATTATTTTTTTAAAAACTTAATAATAACAATTCGTGTAATTGGTGTAATTCGTGTCTATTAATTTTTTTGCATAAACTTCTGTAATAATGCGAGCATTTGGTCAAACTCAATTAGAAAGCCATCGTGTCCAAATTTTGACTGAATGACTTCCAATGTTGCACCTGGAATTTGTTTTGCTAATTCTATTTGTTCTTCCAATGGAAACAATATATCCGATTGAATACCAACGATTAATGTATTGGTTTTAATGTTTTTCAAAGCTGTTTCGATGCCGCCTCGATTGCGCCCAACGTTATGTGAATCCATCGTTTTTGACAAAGACAAATAGCTCAAAGCATTGAAACGTTGTGCCAATTTTTGTCCTTGATACCGTTGATACGATTGCACTTTAAACACATCTAACAAATCACGATCATCACTTTGTGCAAAATTATAGCCTTCGTAACTGCGGTAGCTCAACATGCCGATTGCTCTCGCCGCTTCCATCCCTTTTGCGCCTGTATTTATTAAGGTGTCTAAATCGTCAATTTTAGCAATATTTTCTTTTGATACTGAGGGGTCTGATTCAATCGCCATACGTTGTGTTTCGTTGAGGGCAATTGACCAAGGAGTCATTTTTGCACCACAAGCGATAACGGCAATATTTCTAAAAAAGTCGGGCTGTATGATTGCCCATTCTAAAACTTGTTGTCCACCCATCGAGCCACCAATTGCTAACTCAATGCTTTGAATACCAAGGTGTTGTGCCAAAACTTTATGTCCATTGACAACATCACGAATTGAAATCGTTGGAAAATCACGACCATAAAAACGCCCCGTTTTGGGGTTGATATTAATCGGACTCGTCGAGCCATAATGCGAACCAAGCATATTGGCGCAGACGATAAAATACTGTGCTGGATCTAAATATTTGCCCTCGCCGACCAAACCTGACCACCAATCTGTTGCCTCAGAATTGCCTGTTAAAGCATGACAAACCCATACCACATTGTCACCCGCAGCGTTCAAAGTGCCGTAAGTGTGGTAAGCGATTTGAATTTTGGGCAAAACCTCGCCATTTTCCAATTCAAAAGGTGCGTCGTATTTAAAAATCTTCATACTCGTCGAAGGTTGTTCTTGTTGTTGCGTTTGTTTTGTAAAAAAATTGACCCCCTCAGTATGGTCGTGCTTTTTCAGTATTTTATTCATCTTCCAAAGGTTTATAACCGATAAAAACTTACCGCAAGTTTGAAACTTGCGGTAAGTTGTATTCCTATGTCAAGCCTAAATTTTTGCAAATGCTTGAGCCAAATCCGCTTTGATGTCATCAATATGCTCGATACCTGCGCTGATACGCAACATATTTGGCGTGACACCTGAAGCGGCTTGTGCTTCATCCGACAATTGCTGATGTGTCGTTGCCGCAGGCTGAATGATAAGCGTTTTAGCATCGCCGACATTCGCTAAGTGGCTGATGAGTTCCAAAGAATCTACCAATTTCGTCGCTGCTTCTTTCGAGCCTTTTAACTCAAAACTCAAAACGCCACCGAAGCCACGTTTCAAATATTTAGCAGCATTGGCATGATTAGGCGACGATTTCAAGCCAGGATAGTTGACCGTTGCCACTTGCGGATGCGCTTCAAGCCACTCTGCCAAAGCCTGTGCGTTTTGAACGGTGCGCTCAACACGCAAACTCAACGTCTCTAAACCTTGAATCAAAAGGAAAGCATTGAACGGTGAAATCGCTGGACCCCAATCACGCAAACCCTCAACACGGGCACGAATGATGAATTGAATATTGCCAAAAGGGCCATTTACACCAAAAACATCGGAAAAAACCATTCCATGATAGCCGTCAGAAGGTTCTGAAAACTGTGGGAATTTGCCGTTGCCCCAGTTGTAGCTGCCGCCGTCAACGATGACACCGCCGATAGATGTGCCGTGTCCGCCAATCCATTTTGTTGCAGATTCGACGACGATGTGTGCGCCATGCTCTAACGGACGGAACAAATAACCGCCTGCGCCAAAGGTATTGTCAACAATCAAAGGCAAATCGTGCTTTTTGGCAACGGCGGCGATGCCTTCAAAATCAGGCACGCTGAACGATGGATTGCCGATTGTTTCAACATAAATCGCTTTTGTATTCGCATCAATCAATGCCTCGTAGTCGCTTGCTTTTTCGCCTGCGGTAAAACGGGCGTCGACACCGATGCGTTTGAATTGCACCTTAAATTGGTTGTAAGTACCGCCGTAAAGGTTTGCAGTTGTGACAAAATTGTCGCCGACACCTAATATATTGTTCAAAGCAATGAACTGCGCTGCTTGTCCAGAAGCAACTGCCAAAGCGGCAACACCACCTTCCAAAGCCGCCATACGTTTCTCAAAAACGTCTGTTGTAGGGTTCATGATGCGGGTGTAAATATTGCCAAACTCGCGTAAGCCAAACAAATTTGCACCGTGTTCAGATGAGTTGAACACATAACTTGTTGTTTGATAAAGCGGCACAGCACGGCTGTTTGTCGTTGGGTCAACAACTTGACCTGCGTGTAATTGAAGCGTTTCGAAATGATGATAATTAGACATAATTATTTGATTTTTAGTTATTTATAAAACAATATTATTTTAAGACAAAAAATTCAATAGTGAAAAGTTAAAAAAAATATAGCCATTTAAGGCTGCATCGTTTTGTCGAAGCCCCCCTCAGTATGCGAAGAAAAATTGATACAAAATATCCCAAAAATATTTGAGAAAGGACAGCACTTCACACGCAGAAGGTCATTGAATTGCAGCAGCAATCAACAACAACACATACGACAACGCATGAATGTATTGGTCAAATACGGAAACGCAACAACGTGCGACGTCGCTTGAAAAAGGTGCTGGAATTTGTAGAAACGAATTGATAACATAACGCTCTGTTTTTATATTTCCAAATTGTTGATTTGGCAGGAGTTGGCACCTTGTACGATTTTTACCGCAGGTTGCCCGAGTTTCATTGAGCCTGTCTCTCCACTCGTCTTTATAAAAACAATTCTTTCGGAGAACTTTTCAGAAAGGAATTGAATTGTGCCGCAAGATTACGAAGTAGAATTTTAAAGTACAAGGAAATAGACATTTTTTTTATTTTTTACTTAAAACTAAGGCTATTGGGTTTGCATTTTTTTTACCATTTTTGCGAACGTTGTTCATCAATGCATAAAAATTCATCGTTCATCATTTATAATTCATCATTCCCTTATGTCCAATTTTTTCAATAAAACACTGCCTTTACTCTTCATCTTGCTTGTATTTGTGTCCGCTTGTGACAAAACGACAAAAAATACTTCGTCGAACACCCCCTCAGTATCTGACACTAAAAAAGGGTTTTACAAGCACCTAAAAGGAACTATTGGAGACTATCCTGTAACGATGGATTTGGTCAAAAACGTAGTCAACAGCGACCGTGAGGCTGTCGAATCATGGGCGGGTTTCAATGGTTATTACTATTATGATAAATATCAAGAGCCGATTATCATTTACGGTTCTTTGGATTCTACGGGCATGATTGTCCTTGAAGAATGGTCAGCCGAAGGTAAATCGGCTCAATTTCGAGGCAATTTGACACCAGAAGGGGCATTTATTGGCACTTGGCAAGACAGCGGCAAAACAAAAACGCTGAATGTGGCTTTGAAAGAAGTTTATACAGATGGTGCAATTGGTTTTGAAAACATTGAATATTCCGACTCATTTCGGCTTTTTGATAAATTGAAAAACTCGCCCGTTGCGACTTTTGGCATGGATGTACTCGTACCCGCGCAAAATACTGAGGGGGTGGTTGCAGCCTTTTTGAAAAATGAAATTTTCAGTAATATGCGCTATGAAAATGGTGGGGAGGAAGTACCTGAGAAACCGTTGCCGAAAAAGGATTATACGAACATCTTGCTCGCAGATTTGCAAAAAGCGCAACGAGATTCATTCTTTGCCTATTATCGTTCGTCAATGACTGATGTCATAGCAGATTCTGCAGCTGAATATTTTTCAGAAAATCATGCCCGAACATCAGAAATGCAAGTGCTTTTTAACGAAAAAGACTTGTTAAGTATCGGTTATTCAGGTTATGCGTTCGAAGGTGGCGCACATGGCAACTATGGAACAACCTTAGCGAGTTATAATTTGGTGACAAAAAAACACCTTACTTTGGACGATGTTTTCAAACCAAATTATAAAAAAACTGTGAGTGCAGCCCTTGAGAAAGCCTTACGGAAAAAATATAATCTTAATCCTAAAGAGACTTTAAATCAATTTCTTTTTGAGAATAAAATTGAAGCAACTAATAATTTTGCCGTCACCCGCAAAGGCATTTTGTTCAATTATACGCCTTACGAAATTGCGGCTTATGCGATGGGGGAGATTCAATTGTTTATTCCTTTTGATGACATAAAGGCTGTTTTGAAGTGATTTCGAACACAGATTTGGCTGATTTACTTGATTTTCGCTGATTTCTTTTTTGTCATTTTGAAAAAAAAAATTCTGCGAAAATCAAGTAAATCAAATCTGTGTTCAAATCTATTGCATCAACTGCCCTACACGCCACACATCTTCATAGCTGCAATACAAAGGCACTGGCGCGAGTCGAATCACATTTGGCTCGCGCCAGTCGCATATAACGCCATTATTTGCTAAGAAATCGAATAGTTTTTTGCCATTTTCATCGGTTAAAATAGATAATTGGCTGCCCCGTTCGGTTTTTGCTGATGGAACATCCCGAAGCAATCGGGAGGGGGTGATAATTTTAAAATTTTGACTTGATTGTATCAATAGAAACTCTAAAAAACCAGTTAGCTGTTTTGTTTTTTCAAATAAAACATCTACCCCACCCGCTTCTTTGAAAATCTCTAAACTGGCTCGGTGCATCGCTAAAGGAATGACTTGTGCTGTCGAAATTTGCCAACCAGCCGCACCATACATGGGTTCAAAACCACTTTCCATTTGAAAACGTTTGGATTCATTGTAGCCCCACCAACCTGCGAAACGAGGGATTGTTTCATCAGCAAAATGTTTTTCATGGATGAATGCACCCGCTACACTTCCGGGTCCCGAATTGAGGTATTTGTAGCCACACCAAACGGCAAAATCAACGTTCCAATCATGCAATTTCAAAGGTACATTTCCAGCCGCATGAGCGAGGTCAAAACCGACGGTTGCGCCAACGCGATGCCCCCCCTCAGTAATTTTCTCTAAATCATAAAATTGCCCCGTATAATAATTGATGCCGCCAAACAAAACCAAAGCCAATGTATCGCCTTGATTTTCAATGGCTTGCAAAATATCTTCCGCCCTCAAACAGTCTTCTCCGTCTCTTGGCTTGACTTCAATAATCGCTTCTTTGGGGTCAAAACCATGAAAACGGACTTGGGATTCTACGGCATATTGGTCGCTTGGAAAGGCACCTGCTTCCATCAATATTTTAAAACGCTTTGCTGTTGGACGATAAAAAGAAACCATCAATAAGTGTAAATTGACGGTCAAAGTATTCATAATGACCACTTCTTCGGGTTTTGCGCCTACAATTGGTGCAGCCAATTCAGACATTTCCTGATGCACATTCAACCATGGTTTTTTGCCTTCAAACCAACCCTCTACGCCAAGCTCACGCCAATAATCTAATGCCGCTTTGACAGCCCCCTCAGTATTTTTAGGTTGCAAACCCAAGGAATTGCCGCAGAAATAAATCGAACGCCGATTGTTGTGCTTTGGAAAATGAAAGCGTTTTTGAAAGGCACGGAACGGGTCTTGTTTGTCTAATTGTTGTGCGAAGCGCAAAGTATTTTCGTAAAGCATTGGTTGTGAATTGGTTAGATGATTTGAATCGCTATTTTTAGATTGTCTTAAAATTAAAAATTATCGTTCAACAAAAGTATTGAAATAATATAAAAATGAGTTTATAACTTCGTAACTCAATAAATGTTTATTCATCCAATTATTCAATCAAAAAACAAATCAAATGTCTCTCAAAACCTATTTTCTACTGCTTATTTCTACCGTTTTGTTGAATACGCTTACTGCTCAAACGGATACTATTTACTATGTGGCAAAGTTTGAAAAAGCTAAAAACCCTGCTTTGGCAACTTTTTACACCGTTATTTCCAAACGTCATAATGCAGAAACACATACGGAACATTACCTTTCTGGCAAAAAACGCAGCTATTGTATGTATAAAAAACTGCCTCGAATTAATGGAAATGAATTAGTCGTCGTTGGATTTACGGCTAAGGAAAAAGGTGGGTCAACCTCAAATGATACAGGCAAACCCATGACAACAGATTCCGTCATGGTTATGCATGGTAGTTTTATGGAATGGTTCGAATCGGGTGATTTGAAGGCAAAAGGAGGTTATTTTGCAGGGAAATTACAAGGCGAATTGATTACTTTTCATGAAAATCAGAGATATAAACGGAAAGATGATTATCGCCTCGACACCTTAGTAAGTGGGCATTGTTTTGATAGTTTGGGTAATGAAATAGCACATTTTGACTATTATTCGCCACCAGAATATATTGAAGGAGAAAAGGCTTTGTATAAGTTTTTAGGGCAAAATGTAAAATATCCTGCTTCTGCTCGTGAAAAATATGAACAAGGAACGGTCTATGTTGATTTTGTCGTCGATCAAAATGGAAAACTTAGAAATATCAATGCAGATTCAAAAGCTAATAAAAAAATGGTTAGTGAATTGAAAGAAGAATCAGTGCGTACTGTCAGTGCGCTGCCACCTTGGAAACCCGCTACGATTGATGGTGAAAAAGTGGCACAACATTATACTTTACCCATACAATTCAAAATGGATTAAAAAAATCATCCCGAATTCTGTAACAACAAAATTCGGGATGATTCATGTTTATAAGTCTAATTCTATTCAAAATATTGTCTTCAAAAGAACAATCCAATACTTCAATTTTTCATAAACTTAACTGTTGCAAACCGCCCATTTTCATCAAAAACCCGAACAAAGTAAACGCCAGTTGCCAATGACGATATATTAATACGTGAGGGCGACCGGTTTTCCGTCCAAATTTCACGTCCTTTTAGGTCAAAAACCTGCGTTATACTGAGGGGGGTCTGTGATTCAATATTTAGAAAATCAGTCGTTGGGTTTGGATAGATTTTGACGGCTATTTTTTCCCGAACCTCTTTTATTGGTGTCAAATAGTCCTTCATAGTCAAGTAAAACATACCCCGACCATGCGTGAAAAGGAACAATGAACGGTCACTGGCACGCAGCTTCATTTCAAAGATAGGGACATTAGGGACACGCGTTTCCTTCGTCCAATTTTTACCACCATTGACCGTGCAGTACAAACCAAAAGCCGTGGCTGCAAAAAAGACGCTATCGGGCTTGTCGGGATGTGCTTGCACTTGATAAACTGGCAAACTCGCTGGTAAATCGCCATGGATACTCACCCATTCTGGCGTGGCCGTATTGGCATTATTGATGCGCCAAACACGTGGATTGGGTGCAATGGTTGTTAAACCGACCAAAAGTGTTGTAGATACTGAGGGGTGAAAACTAATCGTTCCCCAAGCATGCGTTTTGACATCTGCTGGCACACTATTGCGCAAAAAGACGTAATCCTTCACTGCTGGGTCAAGTGTCGCTGCGCTATCAAACCGATAAAAATTATTAGCACCACCTACGTAAACGGTCGGATTTGCCTTGTTTTCGACACCTACGGCTTGAATACTCGTTAAATTCACTCCTGTATTCAAAAGCCGCGTCCACGTTGCACCACTATTTGTCGTCCGCCACAAAGCCTTTGATGTTCGATAATATAACTGTTGGTCATCGGCATAGTTCATCTCAAATTGGTTGATGAAGTCAACGCCTTCTGCAATGGCTGCTGTGGGTGTAATAGTCGTCGTGCCACCGCCTGTTGTAAACGTAGAAGACCTATATGTCGCACCATTTTGAGTCGCATAATATGCCTTATCTGGATTCTGTTGGCTGATGTGACTGTACGCACCATCGCCACCAAAAACCGTGGAAAGTGTCGCATCTTGACCGCGTCGTGTACCATTGTCTTGCAAGCCACCAATGGCTACTTTGCCTGTTGCACCATAATTACCTGCATAAAATTGGAAAGTGGTGTACCCTACCCCCAATGTTTGGGTTGTTGTGCCAAACCAACTGACTCGCCAAACACCACCATCACTACCCATGAGGAAATTATCGCTGTCGCCAATATTGGCAAAAACATGGTTGTCGCTGTGTCCTGAATTGAACGAAGAAAAGGTTTTGCCGCCGTCAATACTTCGTTTGGTACTCAAAGCACCTATCATAACCCGATTAGTATCGGTTGGATGAATACCCAAAACCTGTGTGTAAGCAGAGTAAGTTGTGCCAATGCGCGCATTGATAATTGCGGACAAACTATCACTCCGTTTTTCCCAAGTCAGACCATAATCACTGCTTTTGAACAAGCCATTATTGCCTTCTTGATCGTAAGTGCTGCCTCCGCCATTAAAGGTAAACAAAGCATATACGACATTGGGAAACGATTTGCAATTGGCTATCAAAATACGCCCCGTGCCGTTTGTTGGAAAGGTCGGCTCTACAACTTTTGTGAACGACCCACTGTTGCCATTGGGCGACAAATAAACGCCACCCGCTTGAACAGTCGCTAAAACGCGCCCATCTGCATAACAAATGATGCCTGTATTTGACCCCGTCAGTACTTTTTCCCAACTTGAACCACCCGTGAGAGAGCGATAAAGACCACTTGTGGTGCCCACAAAAATCATTGAATCGTTGGTCAAACTGTGGGCAATATAGTTGCAAAAACGCATGTCTGTAGCTACCGTTGTAGTGCCTACTGTACTTGGCAGCGCCGAAAATGTCAAGCCACCGTCCGTTGATTTATAAACACCTGCGCCGCTCACATTTTGACTTGCCCCACGTGTTTCACCCGTACCGTAGTAAAATTCAGTCGGTTTCCTCGGATTTTGGCAAATTGCAGTGACCGAAAGGCTCGAAGCTGCATCGTTGAGGGCTTTCCACGATACACCCGCATCGGTTGACCGCCACAAACCACCACTGACCGCACCTGCTAAATAAACGTTGACATCGCGTTGGTCAATGATAAGGGCGCGCGTCCGTCCACCTTGTGGAGACAATGCGCCTAATTGTTCAACACCGACAATCGCCGACTCGTTTTCAGGTTGCGGTTGAGCAAATTTTTCAAGGTCATGGTCGTACCATTTCAGCTGCAAACCATCAGGGATGATGCCATCTTCGTTTTTATGTTTTTCGAACCATTGCTTGAAATAACCTGGATTGCCCGCGTGATCAGCGTCTTCTTGTTCTTCTTTTTGATGCAATAATGAACTTTTGTGTGTCATTTGATGACAGCCCACGGATAAAAAACCCATGAATAATGTTATAAGAAATAGATACTTTTTCATACTTAGATTTGATGATGACTTTTGATTTTAAATGCCAAAAATAGTTTTTTAAGGCTATTATTTTTGGCAATCTTCAAATTCTTAGACAAAAAAAGGTTTTGAATGTTTATCATCCAAAACCTTTTTTTTAAAATCCAAGTCGTTACAAAAATCCCCCCCCTCAGTATTTCAACAAAAATCAGTAAAAACAATCCCTTCATTATACATTATCAACTATCCGTTATCCATTATTTACACCCCATATCGCTTTTAGACAGTGCATCATTGTTCGGAAAACACATACCCGACATCACCGATGTCGGCACATAACGATTGGTATTCGGGTCATAAAGTCCATTTTTCAAGAATTCCGTCAAGTCATTAATCTCTTTTTGAGTCAAATGAAGCGGTATGAAAAAAGGTGAAATTTGCGACGCAGGCACGTCCTTATTTTCAGGAATAGCACGGTCAAAATACTCAACCACCTCTTGCAAAGACCGTTTGCTTGCACCATGAAAGTAGAAACCCACATTTTTCAAATTATACAACTGTGGCACTTTAAATTTGTGCATATCCTCTGTACGTCCAGTAAAACCGCCGCGACCCAAATTCCGCTTATCTGTCTGCCCCGTTCTAAATACTTGAAAACCAGATTGATACAAATTATTGACACCCACAGCTTGAAAAGCCATACGATTCAAAGAAGGTCCCCGATGGCAATTGGTGCAACCGCCTTTCGTAAAAAACACCATGGCACCCCGTTTTTGAGGCTCTGTCATGGCATTTTGTTCCCCTTTGAGCCAGCGTTGAAAAGGGGCTTGATTGGTCAAAATAGTTCTAAAATAAGCAGCTATCGCAAACGCCGTCGTTGTCAATGTATAACGTTCCGCAGTAGGAATTTCTGGAAATGCCTTATCAAATAACGGTTTATAACCCAATGTCTTAACAATTGTGCTGTCCATCGATTGACGATGCACCTGCAAAGCACGTATATTATTCGCCTCCAAACCTTGAAGACCTTTGAAATTTACTTCCGTCAAGGTGTCCTGTCGCCAAACGCTTTCGGTGCCGACGTTTGTTCCATAAGTACCAAACGAACCCGCCCAAAGGGCATTAGTCACAAAAGCCAAATTGAGCATCGGTAACGGTCTTGCGCCTTGTGCATCCACATCATCACCGATATAATACGTGCTTTTAAAACGTCCCTCGCCATTGTTGCCAAAGCCAATGCCACCGTCAGCAATGCCTTGCAGACGACCTGCCGTAAAACCCATATTTGGGACGTGACAAGAAGAACACGAGTAAGTTTGTTTTAATATAGGATTTTTACCCACCAGACCTAAGCCAGGTTCAAAAAAAAGCATTTTGCCAAGCGCAACTTTGTCTGCCGTAAGTGGGTTTTTAACGTCTTGATTAGGGATTTTGCTTAAATCTTTGCCGTCAGGCATGATATATTCGTCTAAACTGGCAGATGTCGCAGTTGTGGCAATCACATGTCGAAGTGTATCCTCATTCGTTAAAAGACTTTCATGTTGGCAAGCATAGAGTAAGACAACTACGCCAAACGCCATGTAAATAAATTTGTTCATTGGATAAAGGTTTATAAGATTCTTATTCTAAAAATACAAATTTCGTCTTAAATTATGATAAATACCATAAGTTTTTATAATTATTTTAAAAAATCATATCCAAATTGGCTAAAAATTCGCTCTCACCTGCGCCCGACCGACATGAATGATGCGTGACTCGCCCGCTTTTCGACCATCATAACTCAAGGATAACAAGATGTTTTTGGACAATGATTGGTCAAAACTGATGTTCCAAATAAAATTTCGCCCATTTTGTAAACCCTCCAACATGGCAAACTCAACAGGCGTGTTTTTTTCACCGATATAGTCTATTTTCACAAAACCTACTTTTGCTCGAAATTGCCCATTCACAGTACGATTTAAAGTCGCTTCAGTCGAAATATCATTCGTTTTGATGGTTTCACCGTTGGTTTTCAGCGTATTTGAGCCATTTCTGAATTTATATTGAAATGCTAATCTAAAATCATTCCCAATTTGCCAAGTCAGTTGCGGCTCGATTTTCCATTGCGAAATAGTATAATCTCTTGTTTTAAACGCCTCGCTTTGGTTACTTTGGTCGCCTTTTGACACATAATTCAACAACGTAAAATGCCTTGAAATCAGCCACCGATTTCTCAAATACAACTCGCTGCGTCCGCGTTCTTCAAAACCTGTGACAACCACAAAACGGTTTCGGCTTGAAATATGCCCCAACTCTATATCCCAAACTGACGAATTGCGATTGAAATACAAGGAGTTACGCATCGTCAAATTCAAACCAATGAGAACAGGATCAGGAATAGCCAACTGAAACGGATTCCATTGAGTCACCCCCTCAGTATTTTCCTCTTTCGACACATTTTTGACCCTTCGGGAAATCTGAACATTAGAAGCCGTTGAAAATCGCTTCAAAAACGATGTCAAACCCGATGTATCTTTTCCCCACAAACGCTTCGGCTCAAAACGCAAACTTTGGGCAAATGAGACATTGTTTGTCCTAATAAATTGATTCGTAAAAAGCGACACCCGCACATAATCCGCTTGGTCAGGAAACGGCGCAATTTCAAATTCATCGAGTTGCGGAATCGTATCACCGTTGCGGTTGCGCCACACGTATTGCCCTTCGCCCTTATTGACTCTAACGTATTGGTATTCAATCTTTTGCTCTTGTCCAGAACCAATTTCATACAGTGAAGAACCCGCCAAAGCCGTTTTTAAAAAACTGAAATTATACTCCACACGCCCCAAATAACTCTCTTGTGGTCGCAAAGTCGTTTGGCTTGTATCGCCTACTTTCAAGTCTCGATATGTCATTTGCCACGTCAACGATTGGTTTTCTTTTTGTTTAAAACTGCCGTTTAAACCCAATTCATTGACGGTTGACAAATCCGAAAAACGATTGCTAAACGGCTGATAATCATATCTTTGCGAAACAAACGCACCAAAAGTCACCCCCTCAGTATTTGACTTATCAACCGACAAACGCCACGCATCATAGGCAAAACTGGAACGAGTTAAAGTGTCCGTCCTTGCGTCATGTCGCTCATTTCGTTCACGGTCAGCGTTTACTGCAATTTTTAAATTATTTTTAAAACTCTTAGACAAAGCGATGTTTGGACGGCTGAATCTTGAGCGTTCAACCGCCCCCTCAGTATTCAGCACATTCCAATTCGTTGCCGCATACCAACCTTTTCTATTCAAATCAAAATGCACAGCGTGTTTTGAACCATTGTAAACCGTATCTCTTAAAAATCCACCAAATTCATAACTCGTTGTAAACCAATCTTTTCTCGAAAATTGAACGTTAGCCAAAACAAATTTTTCAGCCGCAGGTGCTTGTTGTGCTAAATTCCCAATCGAATTACCCGCAAAACTTGACGACGCATTAGCCGCTGGCAAGTTCCAATCCCTTGTAAATTCAGCGGCTCTGTATGGATTTAGCGGCTTAAATTGCTTTTGCGTTGCTTCAAATTTGACATCTGTTTTTAAAGAAAAAGCATCTTTTTGACCAAAAGAAAATTGATTTTGCAAATTTGAAAAAACAGCCAAACCGACATTTGTAGAGTCTCCAATACTTGAAAAACGATTGGCATCATAACGACTTAAAGCGACTTCTGTAATGATTTTAGTATTTTTAAACAGTTGATAATCAAAACCTAATGTCGCTAATTGCTGTTGATTGGGCGGCACGAGCGTACGTACAGGCTCAAATGCCCCCCTCAGTAATCCTGATGAATCGGGCGCAATCCAACGATAAACCCGACCGTTTGCAGAGGAAACTTCTTGAATATAATTGCCACGACCATCGCCCACAGGCGAAAAACTCGCTGTATATTTTGCAGAATCTGGATTGATGGAATACACCAAAACACTGCGATAAAGTCTGCCATTAGCCGTCGTATCAATCAGTTTATATTGAATCCTATCACTCCGAAAACCATCATCTGTCGAGCGAATACTGAGGGGGGTCGGTGCGATATTTCCAGCGGCTACCAACAGCCGTTTATCAAGCGAATCAAGGGCTTGCGTTCCAGTCGAATTTTTAGAATCTTGTTCTGTATATAAACTAAAATTTATTTTTAATTTATTGACTTTAAACTCATTAGACAATGCAACTGTTGAACGCAAATACGATTGGTCGGCATATTCAAACTCCACAATGATGCGACTGTCCTTGGTCACTAATCGCTTGGGTGTGAACTGAATTGTACCCGAATTATAGTCAATCACATAGTCATTTTCATCGCCACGAGTCAACAAAGCACCATCAAAATACACCTTTTCCGTTGCCGCCAAAACAATGAGAAAACCACTCGAACTGCCCGAAGCCAGCAACCTAAAAGGACCTTGATTGCCTTCGCCAACAGGCAAAACCAAACGAGCAAATTTACCCCTTGCAATAGCCGCACTCACCTTTGAAGAAAGCGTTGCCGTTTGACGTGTCGTCAAAGTCTTTTTCAACAGAAATTCACTTGTATTTGAGTACGTTATGCCTTGCAGTTTTTTGTAATAATTGGTAAAATAAGAAGGCGGTTTTGCCAATTCATAATCACCCGCAATGAGTGTATTGTTTTTCTTTTTGAGTTGAATAAAAATGCGGTCAAACTGCCGCAATTCAAGCGTATTGCCTTCTGCTTGAATGGGCAAATTATTGTCCGTCATAGAAGCCAACACGTCCAAATCGCCTAATTTACCCGCCAAATTGAGGTTAAAATTCTGATTGACAACCAAATTTTGGCTGTTGCCAACAGAAAAACCTTGCGTATAGTTGCCGCTATAATCCAATCCTTTTTCAAAAATCGAGTTGGATAAAGAGGGATTATTATAGTTGATTTCAAAAGGCGTAGGTGCTAAAGGGTCGAGTTTAGCAGAGTCTAAACGGACGTATTTTTTACCCAAATCAAAAGGCAAAACGCGGTAGGTAATTAGGAATTGAGAATTAGGAATTAGGAATTTTGGTGTTTTTATTATGAGGTTGTTTTTTACTTCGTAAAAAGTGCTGTCTAATGGTTTATTTGTTTGATTATCAATGATTTGTACGGAATTTGTGATAATCGTTAAAGTGTCTTTTACAAGTGTATCGCTTGGGTTTTCTAATGTAAAAGAGCGTTTTGAGTCGTTTATACTGAGGGGGGTCTGTGCATGGATTTTTGGAAAAAAAATGATTAAAAACAATAGAATACAAATTGCACGACTCATTAAGGTACTGAAAAAAAAGCGGCTTTTTGTCATTCTGAGCGTAGCGAAAGAATCTGTATAAAACATTGACTTACAGCATCTTATATAGATTCTTTCACTGCGTTCAGAATGACAAAGAAGGGATACTAACAGTGTAACGTTACTTTTAGATTTACTAAATTTTAAAAATTTAGTAAATCTGTCAATCATCTGAAAATAGAGTTGTTGCAAGTTGTAAAACATGATTTTTGTTGCTAAAAGTTAGTCTAAGGTATAGTAAACGGAAATTGAATAGGTTTATATTTTTTTTTCAAAAAAAATATAAACCTATTCAATTTCCGTTTACTATACCTTGAACGCCTAAACAATATCAAACATCAAACGTCAATTCAACCTCTGCTGTTGTCGGATGCGCTTGGCAAGTCAACACGTAACCCGCTTCCACTTCGTCATCATCGAGGGCAAAACAAGCGTCCATTTTGACAGAACCTTTTGAGACTTTCGCCATACACGTCGAACACGCACCCGATGTACAACTATAAGGTGGGTCAAGTTTTTCCTTAATCATCACATCCAATATCTTTTGACCTTTTGGAACAGTAATTTTATGCGTTTTGCCATTCAACGTCACTGTTACGGCTGCACCGTCAACCGTTAAGGCAGATACTGAGGGGTCAGTTGCCGTGCCAATGCTATTGAAATGCTCGATGTGGATGTGTTTTTTATCAAGATTTATAGCCAAAAGAGCCTGTTCCGTCACGTCAATCATACCTGTTGGGCCGCAGACGAAATATTCAGCGACTTTGGTACGCATCGGATTTTCTTCCAAAAATGCAATCACTTGGGCATCGTCAATGCGTCCGTTTTTACCTGTCCATGACGATTTTCCTTTTGAAAACAAGCCCGACAAACCACCTGCTTTTTCCTTTTTCGGTTGACTCAAAATGTGTTCAACGACCAATTGTTCCTCATATTTATGCTGCAAATTGGTCAATTCCTGCTTATAAATGATGGAATCTTCGTTGCGATTGCTGAATAAAAGATGGACGCGAGACATCGGTTCAGCTTCCAAAATGGTCTTCAAAATGGACATCAAAGGCGTAATGCCACTGCCCGCACCGAATAAATAATAGTCTTTTCGCGCCTCTTTACTAAGGGGGGTAAAAAAACGACCCAACGGCGGCATGACCTCAATCGTTTGCCCTTGTTGCACTTTTTCGTTTATATATGTCGAAACCACGCCTTTGGGCACTTGCTTGACGGTCACAGCCAATTCTCCTTCGAGTGGACTTGTGCAAATCGAATAAGCACGCCGAACGTCATTACCACCAATCATAAATTTTAAAGTCAAATGTTGACCTTGAACAAATTTAAAGGCTTCTTGTGCGCTTGCTGGAACGTCAAAATAAAGGCTAACCGCATCAGCCGTTTCACGAACAACTTTCTTAACAGTGAGATTGAAAAAACTTGTATTCATATTTGTATCAGAATGATTTTTTAAATTTTACAGAATGATGAACCGAATGGGTTCGGGCTGCAAAGGTAAACACTCAAAATTAAATTTCGTTGTACTTTTGGATTTGATAATATATTCTTAGGCTGAATTGAGATTTAGTGGTAACTTCGGAAATCTATAAATACAAATTAACAATCTCTAAATTCGATGACAATGACTGATGCGATAAAATACGAAGTCAATATTTTTTGGAGCGATGATGACGATGCGTTCATCGCAGAAGTGCCTGAATTAGCGGGTTGTATGGCAGACGGTGCGACTTATGAAGAAGCACTTGCCAATGCACAAGTTGTTATCAATCAATGGATTGAAACGGCTCAATCTCTTGGTCGAGCAATTTAGAAAGCGCGTGGACGTTTGCAAATGGCATAAGCTTACCCCTCAGTAAAAAACCGTTAAAAGCTGAAATAATGCTTTTAACGGTTTTTCTAATTATGATACTATTCGCTTTTAAAAAGAATAGTCGTAGTCAATTTAGAATCAGAGTAATAACCTCCCTAAGATGCTTTTTTCACTTATCAAGCCAAAATCTCTTGAATCTATTGAGTTATTTGCATTGTCTCCTTGTACGAAATAATAATTTTGTTTAAACGTATAATGTGTTGTTTCAGAACCATTTATGAAAACTCTGTCTAAAAGTCTGCCAATTTGATTTCCTTCTTTTTCTATTAAATTTTGATAAAAAGTATAGTTTGAATTGGTTAATGTTATCGTTTCACCTCGTTTTGGTATTTTCATAAATGTTAAAGGCGCACCTGATGTTAACCTTACATTTTTGAAAACTTGATAACGAGACCCCTCAGTAAAAACCGAGTCGGAAGGCAACCCGACGATGCGTTTTACAAAACTTTCGCGGTTGCGTTCAAAACCAATGACGTCGCCTTGTTTGGGTGTAAAGGGCAGTTTGTTGAGCCATACTTGTTGCCCAACAGCAATGGTTGGTGTCATGGAGTCTGTTGGAACGGTAAAGGATTCAATGACGAAGGTTTTAACGCCAAAACCAATTGCTAAACCGATGAATATGATTGTAAAAAAGGTTTTCATAAGAGTGATTTTTAGACACGAATTTCACAAATGACACGAATGGAAAAATCAATTTTAATTCGTGTAATTTGTGAAATTCGTGTCAAATTCTTCAAAATCTTTACATAATTCGTTCAAAAGTCCACACCAAAGCAATAGCCGCAATCGCTAAGGACATAGGCAAAACAATGCGTTTTCTGTACCATATTTCAGATGAAAACCATTTGCCAAAAGCCAACCAACAGGCTAAAATAACGGTTATTTGACCCAATTCCACACCAATATTGAAGGTAATGAGCGATGAGAAAAACGCATCACGCGGCAAACCTAATTCATTGAGCGCAGACGCGAAACCCATGCCGTGTACCAAACCGAACAAAAAAACGATACCAATACGCCACGCCTGTAAACGAGAAGACATGAGGTTTTCAATCGCAATAAACGCAATTGAAAGGGCGATAATCGGCTCAATCAAAGCTGGTGGCGCAACAATGATGTTTTTCATGCTCAATATCAAGGTCAAAGTATGCGCGACGGTAAAAGCGGTGGCTTGCCAAAACACATCTTTTAGGCGCGGACTCAATAAATATATACCCACAACGAATAAAATATGGTCAAGTCCATTGGGCAAAATATGCTCAAAACCGAGCGACAAATAGTAGCTGAATACATGGCTCGCAGGCTGCCCTTCAAGCGCGTAGTTGATTGTATGCGCTGAAACAATCATTGGCATACTCAAAACCATGAGCATACTGAGGGGTAGCTTAATCTTAGGAAGATTTAAAATCTTCCTAAGATTAGAAACTAAGGATATTTTTCTCATGGTTGTACAAATTTATTGATAGAATAAGCCTTGTTTATCAATGAGTTACCTCTTGTAGCATCACCATTTTTTTGAAATATTTGTCCTGCTCTTAACAGTAATTTAGGATTTTGGCTATTGGTTTTCAAAGCATTTTCCATGTATTTAGCCGCATTTGCACCATCATTTTTTTTAAAATAAACCCATGCGAGACATTCGTTGACATCAATATTTTCAGGTCTGCGATTCCATTCACGGGTTGCATGAACGAGAGCTTTGTCGGTGTCGCCAATTTTCAAATAAGCATACGCCAATTCTTTGTCGGCATAATGTCCTTTGTCGGGTTGAGCAGCATCATCTGTTGCGTGTTTTGAAAGTTGAGTGATGACGTTTTCAGCATTTTTACGGGCTTCTGTTGGGTTTACTTGTTGCAAACAATCCGTCATTTCATCATAAAAAGCATAATCCATTGTTTGTTCGGCAGCTTTTTTGAAATAATCGCCCCCCTCAGTATAACGACCACCTATTTTCGCCAAACGACCTAAACCCGCCAAAGCGTAGGCATAATCGGGACGTAAAGCCAATGACTGCTCATAATATTGCGCTGCCATAGCGGTATCGCCTGTAATTTCGTAGAGTTTTCCGAGTTCGGTGCGACACCATTCTGTTTGTTCCAAACCTTCCACACCGCTTTTAGTCGCTAATAGCATGACCTCTTTTGCACCTTTATAGTCGCCAAATATCTCACGTAAGTATGCCACACGGCTGTATGAACGCAACTCTGGACGAGTCCCTACCATTTTGTCTGCTGCTGCGACCCCCTCAGTATAATTGCCCAATTCGATGTTTGCATCGCACAACAAACCATAACCGAAGGCGGCATCGGGATAAAGTTTTACAAATTCTTGTGCTGCTTTCAGGGCATCGGCAAAGTGGTGTTGGCTCAATAAAACAGTGGCTTTTGCTGCCAAACCATCATAATTCTGTGGTTCTTTCTCCAAAACTTGCTCTACAAGTTTGAGCGCAGCTTCATCATAATAGGCGTGATTGCCTGTGACACGGCTTTCTTGAATATAAGCCATTGCCAATTTCATTTTTGTTTTGAGGTCTTCGGGATGGCGACGCAACTGGTCGAGCAATGTCTCAATCGCTTGTTTCGTGTTCATCCATTCCGATTGCATCGAAACGGCTTGAGCATTTGGGCGCGCCAACAATTGTGGAATTTCATTTTTTTTGCGTTCATAGTTTTTATAAACAAAACCGAGCGTAATGACCAACGCGAGGATGAGGATTGGGTAAGTGAACTTCTTCATAATTGAAATAAATTTGTTAGTTAGTTAGAAAATGATAAATGATGAATGATGAATTTGTAAAACGTTGATTTTCAACAGTTTTGTAAAATGAAGTTTAACACTTTATCTTTTCAACATTCCTTAGAAAGATATTTTGATAGTTTAATTCGTGTTTATAAAGTGGGTTAGTTAGCTCGAAAAAGCGCATATTAGGGGAGTTTATAAAGTTCCCCTAATAGTTATAGCGCAAAACCTAACTAACTAACTAACCTACTATTTGGTATTGATTATTGAATATTGCTGATTGATTATTGCTTAATAATCAATCAACAATATTCAATAATCCATTCAATCAGTTCATTTTATTCAATTTCACAGATTGCATCGGTTGTCCATCGAGCATAATCCGAGCGATATAAGTCCCTGCATTGAGGTCAAAACCTTTAACATTGACTTGATATACGCCTTTTGATTTGTCTTGATTTTCAATCGTTTTTACGATTTTACCATTGATGTCATAAAGCAAAATGCTGACATGACCCGCTTCTGTTACATTGTATTGTATCGTCGTTTCAGTTGAGAATGGGTTTTGACCCACTTTCATCATCACCGAAGGGCTTGATAAACCCATCTTTGAAGTGGCTGGTTCATTCATAAATGCAGAATTGTTAGCTGGATAAACTGTACCCGCTGGAATGCCACCGCATGAACCAAAGCCGCTTTGTGGTGCAGCCACGTAAGGGAATGTGCTTTGGAACGCTTTGTCGTTTTTCTCAACACCTGTTGTATAACCCAATACATTCAATAATTTAGGTGTCAATGGCGAACTACCGATGTTCCAATCGTCGTACCACAAACCAACGGCTGCCAAAACAGCACCTGAAACGGTTTGTAATTCAATACGTGTAACGTCATCTTCAAGACGGCGACCATTCGGGAAACCATCCATGTTAGGAATCCATTGCATCGAATTTGACTTGTTATACGCTGTATCAGTCAAACCGAGAACGGCTGCTGCAATCAGACCTTCACTACTGAATTGAGGATGATTACGAGGCGTTGGCATAACAGATAAGTTCAAACGCAACATATCACCTGTGCGTAAGTCGTTGGGAATCAATGACCAAGTTGGCATAAAGTTGTTGATAAAAGGTTTACCTGCCGTTAGAGGATTGCCTGGCGTCTTGCCCGTTGCCAATTGATAAGGCGCGATATTAGGTACACCTGTATAAAATGCTGGTAAAATATCCACTGAACGAGGTTGACCTTGGCGGAGCAAATAGTTGCCAAAAGCGGCATTGTCAAGTGCCGTTCCGGCAGTCGCAGGATGTCCTTTTATGACAAACAAACCGTCTTTAGTATTGCCAAAATCCACCGCACCTAAGACTGTTTTGGAAGCTGTTTGAATCCGCAATTTCGACATCGCAGGTACAGCACCGCCAAATAAACGGTCGTCCATGTACAAACCAAGTTCTGGATTTGTGAAATATTGTTCGAAACTTCTTTCAGACACATCGTAAGGTGTCCCGTAGTTCCACCGGTCTTTTTGACCAATCGGAATAACCGCTTCGTTTGTCAAAGGCATACCCAAACGAGAGACTTGTACCCAATCGCCTGAATAACTTGGTTTAGCACCATCTGGGTTCAAAGTCGTTACTTTTGGACGGCTTGCAGAAGCCCAAACGCCTATGATATAATTGCCGTCAAGAACACTTGTGGCTTGGCTGATTGGTTTCAAATCCTTTTGAACCAATTGAATAGGTATTTGCAAAGCAATCGTATGAACGTTGTAGCAACCAACACCATCACGTGCGCCACCGTCACCACGCGTTTGACCTAAGTCGAAAATACCACCTAAATCAACAAAAAACGGGTCGTCGGCAGGGCCACAGAAGATTTTTTCGCCTGTACCAGCCGTTACAATAGCCGCTTGCATGAGTTGTTGGTATGTTTTACCAAGACCTAAAACAGCGTTGTCAATAGAGCGAGGTCCAATGTTTGGTGGCGGTACAGGTCCGTTTGTATAGACCGTTTGCCATGCGCCATTGTTGCCGAAGCGACGTTCCAACAAATAAGTTGTTTTCAAATTCTGTTTGCCCAAACGAATATTGAAAAACGTCGTTGGGTCTTCATTCACTTTTGTAAAAGTAAAGCGGTAAACCAAGTCGTCACCAAACGACAATGGATTTGTTTTGATGTGAATTTCATAGCGAATGTCTTCACCAAATGTCGCGTAGTTCGGTCCGCCTTGTGGCAATTCCAAACCGATGTAGTTGGCAATAATTGTAACGGTATTCGGATTGTCAGGACTGCGGAAAGCATAAAGGTCTGTGTTGTCAGCCAATGGGTCATTGGCAATCATCGGTGCTTCGCGGTGACTTGAAGCTTCAAGATAGCGTGCTTCGACGCCAAAATAGGCAATCGCACCTACCAGTACTGCTACGACAGCAGATTTGAACGCAAATGGAGGTAAATTTTTCATAAACTGAACATTTTAAGTTTAATAAATTTTGTTAAAGAAATAGCTCCGCCATACCCCTCAGTAGCGATACTTTGGCAGCTCGTTTTGATAATAAAAGTGATATTTTAAAAAAATCAAAGTGGTATGAACAAGGCGAAAACCTTTGTTTTCATTAGTTTATGTGCTGGTGTAGCCATCATAGAAAAGCTAATTTGTTTGTTCAAGTTTATTTACGAGGTTAGACATACGTTTGGTTTTATAACTTTAAAAAAAAGTTAAATTTTTTTTTGAACGTAACGCCAAATTCCATTTGGCGAAAAAACAAAAACGTAATACCAAATTTTATTGGGCAAAACAAAAACGGCATACTTAAGGGTATGCCGTTTTTGTTTTTTTGCGCCAAATGGATTTGGCGTTACGTCGTTGTGTTGCTTACTTTTTCTTACGCATGGTTGGCTTCGGTTTTTCCGTTACCGAAGGTTTCGATACTGAGGGAGTCGCTTTCCGCTCTGTTTTTTCAACAGGTACTTGTTCGGGCAGTAAATCCGTTTCAGGCAAGCCGTTTTTACGGAAGTAGAAAAACAAACCACCTACAAAACCGAGCAACAACAAAGCAGAAGCAAACATACTATACGTTTCGCCTGAATAGTAGGATTTTGGATGAAATTCCATAACAATTTTATGGTTGCCCGCAGGAATTTTAGCAGCACGTAAAACATAATTCGCTTTGCCAAATTTCGCAGGTTGCCCGTCTATCGTCATATTCCAACCTTTTTCCATCGGGTAATAAATCTCTGAAAAGACCGCTACTTGGTCTGTTTTTGCAGACGATTCATATTCCAATTTATCAGGATTGTAAGCCGTCATTTTTATCGTCGCCGTCGAATCATACTGAGGGGGTGTGGAACCGATGATGTCCGCAAATTTTTTCTGAATAATGACTTCATTTTTTGGATTTATTTTACCGAGTCCTTCTAATTCTTGGTCGGCATTGTCCACAACTTTGACAGTTTTAACAAACCAAGCATTGCCCAAAGCAAAAGGATTGATTTGTAAACCATTCATTTCATCGCCAAGAATCACGTATTTAGCATTCAACATGCCATAAAGCGGCATATTAGACTGCTCTTGCATCGGTTTTTGAGGCTCAAAACTGCCAAGATAACGCTCAATTAACTCTTGATAAATCATCATTTTTGCCGCATGATAACCACCAACTGACTTATGATACATAGACGTATTAGCATTTTCAAACGGCAAACCTCTGCGTAAATCCAAGACTCGAAAGCTCAAATCCTTGTCTTTCATTATCATTTCGTCAACAGGAGCGGGTTTTGTTTCTTGTTGCGCTTTCGCTGCATCTTGAAATTTCTCATCATATATAACGCGCCTTGAAGATGTCCACGCATCGCCCAAACATAACAAACCGATACCCGCAACGATAATCCACGATTTTGTAACAATACCACGCAACGATACAAACAGCAAAGCCGCCGCCGCCAAAATGAGCATCAAAGAGCGCATCGCATCGGATTTTGCTAAATCTGCTCGCGCATCATGCAAACTTGACATGATTTGCGTCATTTGTGGTGCACCAATTTGAGGGCTACTTTGCTTGATTTGTTCAGCAATTCGAGCATCTGCCACAGGACTTGCGAAACTGCCCATCATGCTGACAACGCACAACGCCACCGTTACACCCACCGCAATCAACAAAGCACGTTGCTTTTTTTCGTTGGATACTGAGGGGGCCAAAAATTGGTTCAACGCCAGCATTGCCATCAATGAAAACAGCAATTGACCCAAACCCAATGCCTGAGTATGCGCTCTAAACTTGTTGAACATCGGTAAAGTGTCGTAAAACAGCGTACCAACTGGCGAATTATTACCCCAAGCAATCGCTACGGTCAAAAAACTCGCTGCTAAAATACCCCAACGCCAACGCGGATCAACCAACTGAATGCCCAAAACGAAGAGGAAAATGATAATCGCACCATAATATATAGCCACACCGACGAAAGGCTGATTGCCCATATACAACGCACCACCCAAGCCTTGTTTGGCAATATCCACGTCTTCCATGTTTTGCGAAGCACCGCCGCCGTAGGCATTTTGCACCAAAAGTGTCATCGTTTCGCCGATGCCGTAACTCCAACCGAAGGCATAACTTTTTGACAAACCACCGTCGGGATTGCTTGAAGCCGATTGCCCTTGATTGGTTTGCAATGCCATTTTTGAAGCGGCGGTTAGTTCCGTTTTGCCACGTGTACTTTCTGCTTGATATTCTAAAGTCGTCCAAATCGTCGTTAAATTGGTCAAAACGGCGAAAGTTAGACCCGCAATGAGCGATAAAGCGGCTTTACCAAAAACCATTGGCGTTTTTTCACGTATAGCATTCACAAGTTCTGAAATGCCCAAAACGGCAACGATGAGGAACGTGTAGTAGGTAATTTGATAGTGATTGGCGTACATCTGTAAAGCCGTAAAGAGGGCAAACAGCGACGCACCAATGAGGTATTTCCCTCGAAATGCTAATATAGCACCCGCCATAATGGCTGGTGCATAAGCCAAAGCCACCATTTTTGTCGAGTGACCTGCGGCAATAATATCCATATTGAAAGTTGACAATCCGAATACGACTGAACCAATGAGCGATATTCGCCAATCTAATCGCATGACTGTCAACAAAATATACATACACAGCATTGCCAATAACACTTCACCAAAGGGAGAAGTCAATGGTTGCCCGCCCATCATCAGACGGAAAACAGGAATTGTCAAATTGCCTTTTGTTTCCAAGTGAATTTGGAATGTCGGCATACCACTGAAATAGGAATTTGTCCAAAGCGGTGCTTTACCCGTTTCCAATTTGGTTTTTTCCATTTCAGATTGCGAAGCAGCCGCTTGAATATTATCGTGTTGATTGAGGACTTTTCCGTCAAAAACATAGGGAGAAAAGAACATAAGTGCCAACACGACCATGACAACAAACGAAATGCCGTGCGGTAGGAGTTTTTTTAGTGATGAATTTTCCATTAATTAATGATTATTGTCAATTGAATTTTGTCTAATTTTTAATTCTATTTTTGCGACTCGTTTGTATAATTCCCAAAAGTTAAAAATTTCGCTCAAAAGTATCATTTAAAATCAAAATCTTATGTCCACGACCGCTAAAATTCATTTTTCAGGTCTTAATACTTTGCGGTTTTTTGCAGCTTACTTCGTCGTCTTGCACCATGGCGAAACGATTCGCGCTAAATATGGCTTACCCAATTTCGAGCATTATTCTTTTTTTAGAAATGGCTCATTAGCCGTTTCGTTTTTCTTCGTTTTGTCGGGTTTTTTAATCACTTATTTGTTACTTTCAGAAATTAGAAAAACAGATACCGTCAGCCTTAAAAAGTTCTATATGCGTCGTGTATTGCGTATTTTTCCATTGTATTATCTATTGGTTTTCATTGGATTAATTGCGATTCCTGTTTTTTTAAACATCATTCATTTTCCGAACACGCAGCCTTATGATACGGCAACAGGCGGGGTTTTGTTCCTCTTATTTCTTAGTTTTGTGGTCAATGCCTTATTCGGTAGTCACTTGTTAGAACCACTTTGGAGCATTGGTGTTGAGGAATATTTTTACTTGATTTGGGCACCGCTTTTTAAGTTTTTTAAACACCATATCCTAAAAGTTATCATTGGCATTATCATCGTCAAATCAATCATTATTTTGTTTTTTGCTACGCAAAATGATAAAAGTGAAGTTTTAAAAATCGTGGAAGACGTTTTGTTATCCTTGAAATTTGAACTCATGGCAATAGGCGGTTTGGGTGCTTATGCTGTTTTTAAAAATAGAAACCGAGTAGAAAACGCCCTTATTTTCAAGCCTATTTTTCAAGTTTTATTTTTAACAATCCTATTTTTAAGATTTTTCTTTCACGGCTATTTCTTTGAAAGTCAATTCATTATTTATAAAATATTTTTTCTAACGCCCGTTTTAGGCATTTATACTGAGGGGGTGCTTTTTCTCTGGCTTATCCTCAATGTTTCCGTCAATCCGAAGCCGTTGTTTAAACTGAATAATGCATTTTTAGAAAAATTAGGCGAAATCAGTTACGGCATATATATGTATCAAATGCTCGTTATTTTTGGCGTTGTGTTGATTTTTAAAAAATGGATGATGAACATATCTCCTACTCTTTCGACTGCCTTTTTTTATATTGTCGTAACTTTTGGCGTTATCAGCGTATCATGGTTGTCTAAACGATATTTTGAAGATTGGTTTTTGAAATTTAAAACACGGTTTGAATAATGGCTCCTAAATTTTCCATCATAACAATCGTCTATAACGGTGAAACTTTCATCGAAGGAACGATGAAAAGCGTTCTAAATCAAACGTTTACAGATTACGAATACATCATTGTGGATGGCTCATCAAAAGACAGTACGGTCTCAATTGTCATGGATTTTGCTGAAAGGCACCCCCTTCCCGAGAAATCGGGACGCAAGCCCAGCATAAAATGGATTTCAGAACCCGACAAAGGTTTGTACGATGCCATGAACAAAGGTTTGCGCCTTGCCACAGGCGATTTCGTTCTGTTTTTGAACGCAGGTGATTGGCTTTTTGAAGCCACTACCTTAGAAAAAATGGCTGCTGCTGCCACACCCACAACCGATATTCTATACGGTGAAACGATGCTCGTTGACGATGACCGCCACCACATCGGAACACGAACAGGCATAACGGTTCAAAAATTACCTAAAAAATTGACGTGGCTCAGTATGCGTTTGGGCATGGTCGTATGTCATCAATCATTTTTACCAGCCAGAAAAATAGCCCCTCAGTATATGGCAGGCAATTTGGCTGCTGATATTGATTGGGTGATTAAATGCTTGAAAAATGCGGGAAATATAACAAATACGCATACCATTATTTCAGAATATCTCATGGGCGGCGTTTCAAAAAAGCAGCATCAACAATCTTTGAAAGACAGATATGCTGTTTTGAAAACACATTTTGGAACGGTTGGGAATGTTTTTAATCATGTTTTAATTACGCTTCGAGCAGTTGTTTTCAAGGTTAAAAATGTAGGGAAAACGAAGTATTAGAAGCCGTTTTTGTCATTCTGAGGAAAACCGACACCTAAACAGTGTCGTCTAAAACGAAATGACGCGGACAAGTGAGGCGATGATTTTAAATCATCGCCTCAGTAAAAACACAGTGCGTCATTAGTAACGGAGTGAAAGAATCTGTTAGTTTCCTACGGAATGACAAAAACAGATTCTTTCACTGCGTTCAGAATGACAAAAAATTTTAATAAAATACTTTCTATTTCCAACCATGAATTAACCCGACGATGCCGCCCATTATCAGCCAAAACATTGTGCGTTGCGCTAAATAAAAAGGTTTCACCTTCAAAAGGATCCAGGTTTTTGAAGTGATCATCAATCAAAATATCGGCTTTAATGATGGTTTTGAAGCCGCAAAGACAGATATTTTGCCAACTAATAAAAGGAAAATGCTCTTCCATCCACATCATTTTGTCGTGTAAACTGTTCGGGAATTGCGTCGCTGCTGAGACGATGAATATTTCGTATTTTTCTATTAACGCCTTTATAACTCTTTGACTGTCAGGCATAATCAGCAGATTTCTAAAATATCCTTTCTCATTTATCCATTCAAATACTTTTGGAAAAGCTTCTTTTTCCATTTTGCCGTTGATGTCTTCGAGTGTTAAACGGATGCCTGTTTCATGTTCATGTGAATCCAGGAAGGCTGTTGTGATGTCGGCAATGACATTGTCCATATCTATGGCGATGCGTTTCATATTGATTGTGTTTTTTTTGCCCATTGCAAATGGGCGTTACGTTATTATTTTGCCCATTGCAAATGGGCATTACGTTATTATTTTGCCCATTATAAATGGGCGATACGTTAATAGGCGTTACGTTAATAGGCGTTACGTTATTTTTCCGTGGAAACGGAGGAGATGATTGTCTGATTTTTCATTAAAAATGCACAAAATAAGGGTTTTGACGGCTCTTTCTGTTGGGTCAAATAAGATTTTTACTGGATTGTGGGCATAACCATTATCTCCAAAAAGATTGATTTGTTGTTGTTTTGAGGGTAATCGAAAGTGCAAAAGTTCTTCGGCAGTTTTCGGCAAAGGCACATCTTCATAGCCTTCCTCATCGAGGAAAACCCGAATCATATCAAGGCTCGACTGCAGTTTTGAACCTGCAAAACGGATTTGATATTGCCAACCATCACTGATACCGCCTTGATACTGACTGTTTTCTGGCGGAAATTCTTCTCGAATCATTGTTTCAATTATCGTGTTTTTAAAGATGTAAAATTAGTTTTTTATAAACAAAAAAGAGGCGCATTTCAACTTTTTGTTTTTAAACTAAATATAAATATTGAATTTATACCCATTTTCTTGTAAAAACAAACAAATACAAAGTAGTTCGTTGGAGATTTAGAAAAGAAAATTTAGCTTTGTCCTCAATTAAAACAACTTACTGTGATCAAAACTACAATTCTTCCAATCGCCTTTCTTTTTGCTGTTCTTAATGTTTCAGCACAAAAAATCGTCTTGCAGTTAGATGTTACGCCTTTGAGTACCCCCTCAGTATCAAAAGCCGCTTTGAGGTACAATAAAGATTTTGCGTACAGTTTGACGCTTGATGACTGCTCATCAGACCACTTTGCTGTTGCCAAGCCTTTGTTTCAAGGTGGCGTTGTACCCGGCAGTGGCTACACATCTCCAGGTCTTTTTTCTACAGATGGATGTGGCAACAATCTCGCTTTCAAGGTCGGTATTGCTTGGAATTCGACAAATTCAAGCGGTTATGGCCCCAATGCGAGTGATGGTAGTTATATGTCGTGGGCGCAATTGCAAGAGGTTTATAACTTAGGTTGGGATGTTTTGAACCACAGTCTTGCACATCGCGCTTGGGGCGATATAACGGGCAGTTATACTTATGCGAATCAAATTACGCAAAATGATGACAATGTTCGAAGCCGCTTAGGTATCGAAATGCCATGTTTCGTTGTCCCTTCGGGCGATTTCAATTATCAAGATGTCGCATTACAACAAGGTCATAAAGCCGTTTTCGATCAAAATTTCCCGCAAGGAAACGTCAGTTATACAGGCATACAAATTGATGGAAATGCAAATATGACTAATCTAAAAGCCTACCGAGAGGACATTACAACACAAGTCGATAACCCAACAAAATTGACCAATATTGCTTCTCAAAGTACAGGTGGCACTCATTTTTGGTATAATGAGTTCGTCCATCATATTGACAATTTTAATACAACTGCGCCCTTCAATTTCTATAAATTCAAGGACTACATGGTCAGTATTGCCAATACTTATGGCAAAAATGGCAGTGACCGTGTGTGGTTTGCGCCTTTACAAGAGGTGTATGAATATGTTGTCAGTCGTCAAAATGCCAACTTTTCGACCAATTTGACCAACGACAATAAATTAGAAATAACGCTTAATCTTTCGGCTGTACCGACTTGGATGCGTCGTAAAACATTGACTTTGGTTGTTAATTCAAATGCCAACTTTTCAAATGTGACTTTACCTCAAGGCATCACAGCTACTTGGCGTGGTACGGGAACGACAAAGCTATTGAACCTTGATTTTACAAATTATTCACCTTCAATTCCAGTTGAATTACGCACTTTTTTAGCTACAGCCAAAGGCAATTCTGCCCTATTGACTTGGAAAACGGCTTCGGAAAGACGGTTTCAAGGATTTGAGATTGAACGCAGTTTAGATGGCAATAATTACGTACCGATTGGTTTTAAGAAAGCAAAAGGCAATGATTCTGAATATACGTTTGAAGATAATAATTTTCAAAAAACAAGCTATTACCGCTTAAAAATGGTTGATAATGATGGCAGCTTTGATTATTCTAAAATCGTATCGCTCCTTGTCGAATCAAAATTTACGGTCAAAATCACCCCCTCAGTAGCCGATGATTTTGTGCTTGTTGAAACCGATTTTGATGATAAAACACCTACGACGATTGATATTTTTAACCAATCGGGCAAGTTAATGATTGAAAAAATGGCTGAAAAGACCAATACTATCTCTATAAAATCGTTACCGCAAGGCATGTATTTTATACGTGTAAATCATGGGGTTGACTTTTGGGTTAAAAAAGTGATGAAATGGTGAATGGTGAATCAAAGTATTAATAACCAATATTTTACGAATTACAATAAAAAATATCTGATTTTGAATGTCATTTTAAAAATTATACTTTTGCCGAAAACCGTCATTTTAAAAACGCATTATGAAAAACATCATACTCTCTATACTTCTATTAATTGGCTATTTCAATATCGTTTATGCTCAAAAAATAACGATTCAGTTTGACGCAATACCGTCGCCTACCCCCTCAGTATCAAAAGCAATTTTGAAATACAATAAGGATTTTGCGTATAGTTTTACGCTCGACGATGCCACTGTTGATGCCTTTACATGTGCTTTACCTGTTTTTAAAGGTGGTTTGGTGAGTGGAAATGGACAAACATATAGTGGACTTTTTTATACCGATGGCTGTGGCAACGACCTCCCTTTTCGAGGTGGTATTGCATGGAATACGGCAAATTTAGCAGGTATTGATGTTCATACTGGCAATGTTCAAGGGCAATTGACATGGAAACAACTGGATACTTTGTACAATTTCGGTTGGGACGTGATGAATCATTCTTTCTCACACCGCTCACAGTGGAACGGTCCGATGTCGGGCAATGATTATGTCAATGAAATTGAGCAAAATAAAACTGCCGTTCAAAATAAAACCCAAATGCAGATTCAAATGCCGCTTTTTGTCGTGCCTTCGGGTGATACTTTTTATAATAATATCGCCTATCAGCAAGGACATCAACTGGTTTTCAATCAGCCTGGAAATGTGGTCGGTTTTGGTGGATTAGATGTGACGACGGATTATAATTTTGATAAAAAAACCGTACACAGAATGTTATTGGAGGAAAGTTTGGGCATTTCACCGACTTTTCTCGACCGTGGTGTGGCAAAAGCAACGGGTGGTATCAAAATTTGGTATAATGAATTTACACATCGTATTGATAATTTTAGTCCAACAGCCCCTTTTGGATTCAAAGATTTTTATAATCACATGAAACGAGCAGCTGATACTTGGGGCAAAAATGGTACGGATAAAATGTGGATGGCACCTTTACAAGAAGTTTATGAATATTTGATGATGCGGCGATTTACCAATTTTACATCCAATTTAAATGGTTCAAAACTCGATTTGACTTTCGATATTTACAATATTCCCAAATGGTTGCGCCGTCGGTCATTGAGCTTAGTGGTTAACTCAACGATTAACTTTTCAAATGTGACCGTACCTACTGGGGTGAAAGTAACATTTAAAGGCACTGGTAATCAAAAACTTATAAATCTTGATTTTTCAGAATTTAAAACAACGAGCATTTTTGAAGAAAAAACAGACCCCTCAGTATTAACCGTATTTCCAAACCCCATTGGCGATTTTTTAACGATTGAATTACCAGATGCGCATGACCATGAATCGGTGTTGACTGTTTATGACCTTACAGGTAAGGTCGTTTTTACAGCAAAAACAAAAGAAAAAACGGCTCGATTGAACACTTCTATACTGAGGGGGGGCTACTATTCTCTTATGGTTCAACAAGGAGACTTGTTCTATCATGGTTCGTTTGTTAAGTAAGGGTTTTAGCCATGTTTGGCTTTATCTCATAGTATGTTTACATGTGAACTGTTGAGCATTCTCGCTTTTGCGAGACTCAACAGTTTTTTTTATGCCTTTTGTATTCTAACATTTACGAGTATGCAAAAATTAATTTTAGCTTTGCATAACATTAATCAAAACACAACCTAAATTATTGACTTTACATTTTTTTAACTGCTTGTAAATCAATTAGTTAATAGTATTTTTTCCTATATTTCCTTTCCGATCTACTTTATAAAACAGCCATTTTATCATAATTATTCACTTATGATTGAATGGAATATGTATCGAATAACTCGATAACAATAGGTTCTATCTTTTCAACATAATGGATATACTTTTGTCAAAAAAGGCAGTTTATCCTTGTGTTAAATTCAAAACACTTATTCATCAAAAAACAAACATCTATCTACCAAAATTTACAAACTTATGAAACCTACATCCTATTTACTCATGCTTTTGTGCGTGTGTCTAAGTCCGATTACGTCTATTGGACAAAACTGTACGGGCAATGATGTACCTCCCGCACCTTATGTCGGTGAGCATCATGCTTTTTGTGGCTGTCAATCGGTAACGGGCAAAGCACAACACCGCGATGCTTTTTATCAAGCTTTGCCAAACAAAATTTTTGAGTGGTACAACAATCCCAATCACACTGGAACGCCTTTAACTTCGTTTATGGATGGCAATATCAGTCTTTTCAATACCGATAAAAGCCAAACTGTTTATGTCTTTGAGGTCGCAAATGGCTGTTATAGTCCACCAAGTCAAGTAGAAATGACTGCTTTTCCTCTTCCAACTGCGTTCCCACACGTTTTTCAAGGCAACGCTGAACTGCCAAATTTCACAAACATCCGCAACTGCGAATCTGTCGTTTTAACTGCCACGCCTAATTTACCAAATGGCGTTTTAACGTGGTATGCTACCCCAAATCGGTCTCAGTTGCTCACGACAGGTTTGACTTATACAGCTACTTCGAGCCAATCGGTCTTTGTCTTTGAAGAGCCACAAGCGCAAAGTTGTATAGGAACGGGTGATGTTTTGATGTGTTATGGTGCACCAACACAGATTAACATTGTCATTTTACCAAAACCCAGCGTTGATTTAGGTGCAAACCAAGTGCTTTGCAAGTCAGGTGATTCAAAAATATTAACGGCAACTGTTAGCGGTGGTACGCCTCCGTTTGAATATTTGTGGAGTAATGGTGCAACAACGCCTTCTATTACGGTTTCTACACCTAATAATTATTCAGTAACTGTTACAAATAATGATTTTTTTAGATGTTCCTCCTCCAAATCAACCAATGTTTCATTGAGTACATTGACTGTAACCCTTGGCGCGGACAGAACAGTTTGCTCAAATGCAACGACAACTATTACACCTACTATTTCAGGTGGTAAAGCACCTTTTACTTATGCTTGGAACAATGGACAAAGTACCCCCTCAGTAATCGGCGGTGCAGGCACGTATATCGTAACTGTAACAGATGAGAATGGTTGTTCAGCAAGTGATGATGTCATTATTATAAATCAGTCAAAAAGCATCACCTTCACGGTCAATACTACTAACAGTGGTTGTGGAAATGGCGGAACGATAAGCATAAACAATGCGTCAGGCGGTCTTGCACCTTATCAATACAGTCTGAATGGTGGCAATAGTTGGCAAGTAAGTGAAACGTTTACAAATGTCAATACAGGTACGTATGCCATACGTGTTCGAGATGCCAGTCTTTGTTTATCGAACACCCAATCTGTTCAAATTACCCAAACAAGCCTATCATTAAGCGTTCAACAAGTCAATAACCGCTGTTATGGGGCTACCGATGGCGGTATTTTCATGACATGTTTTAGTGGTTCAGCACCTTATTCTTATAGCATAGACAATGGTTTAAACTGGGGTTCTAGTCCGAATTTCTATCGTTTGGTTGCGGGTACATATATTGTCAAAGTACGCGACAATTCAGCTTGTACATTTACAAAAACCATAACGATAACCCATGGTTCTGCCATCAATTTCTCTGCAAAAGCAACAGCAACAAGCTGTATTGGCTCTAATGACGGCAAAATCTCTTTCAACGAACCGACGGGAGGTACTGGAAACGGCAATAACAATAACAATAACTATAAATATAGTATTGATTATGGTAATAAGCTACGGGGTAATGGTGATTTCAAAAACCTTGATGCGGGCATGTATTATTTGCGCGTTCAAGATGGCATTGGTTGTTTAAGTGCGATTCAGCAAATAGAAGTAAAACAACCTTCACCGATTACTTTTACCACAACGGTACAAAATATTAGTTGTGGCTACAATTCAAACGGCATCATTGGTTGTTCTGTGACAGGAAGCACCCCTCAGTATAAATACTCAAAAAACGGGGGTGACAAGTATCAATCGGGCAATTCTTTTCTTTTTCTAACAGCAGGAACATATCCACTGCGTGTCAAAGATGATAAAGGCTGTGAATCAGCTATCAAAAATGTTGTGGTTAAGCTAAATTGTGGCACTCAATATTCTATTCAACAAGCTAAACTTGTTCAAAAAATTCCAGTTATTATTTATAGCATTGCACCCAATCCTTCGGACGATTATTTGCGCATTGAACTCAATAGTTTGAATGTTCACGAACAAGAATTTTTGTTTTTTGACGCAATGGGGAAAGCCGTTTTGACACAAAAAAGGGCACTTCAATCAGGTGTTCAGCGTGTTGAGTTTGATCTTTCAGGCTTGCCACAAGGTGTTTATCAAATCATTACCAATGGTAGTTATGCGCGTAATGTGCACAATCGGTTTGTAAAAATATAATTAGGCTGAAATAAGCACTTCGCAGACTTTTTTAGTCTTTTTCTATGAAGAAAAGATGTCTTTTAATTTGCTTAGGGGTCGAAAAGGAAGGAAAGCAAAAGGAAAAGGCATCTTTTTTTATTTTTTTTATAAATATAACTCTGAATTCTATATATTGAATATAACCGAAAACACAATATTATTTGTCCATAAAGTTATTGTTAAATTTTTATTATTTTTTGAAACAAATCCATTACGCTATATCGTTTACAAATAATATCCTTCTTTATTCAAATATTTTATTAAAAAATCACATCTTCAAATGAAAAATTTTGAACAAAGGTTGTAAATATAACTATTTTGGTGTACCTTTGTAACTCCACATTCTTGATAAAATTCCTATAGTTAGTAAATAAACACTCACGAATTGTCAAAAATTCTATTTTTCGACAATATCACTATGAGAGAAGCAAATTTTGCAAACTACGCAGTAAGTACAATTCTGCGGCTTCAATAAAATTTTGTCCTTGTCGTGCCGCATAGCTACAACTTTAACCAAGTTTTGTATACACGATACTTTAACCAAATATTCTACGCATCACTCAAAATAAGAATTGAGTGTTAAACGTAATTCAGAAAAAGCTGATACAGAGCAGCATCTAATATACTTTGTGCCTATACAATGAAAAGCATCAAAAAAACAGTAACAAATATGAATCTTTCTATTAATCCTACAATTAAGGTCATTATCAAAGGTCGGCTTGCATTTGGTACGCAAAAAAGCTATGACATGATGATGGAACAATATACTCGCCGATTAGAACAATATTACAAAAATGATATTATCCTAAAAGGTGAGGAACATCTGATAGCGGAAGAGTTTGCAATCTATGTTCCTCGCACCTTATTTGAGATTAACAATGAAAAAACGTGGAAAAATACCATTAATTTATTCAATGAACTGCGCACTTATGCCGTAGCTGGTGTTCTGCATATCTGGGTGTTGCACCCAGAAGGCAAACAACTCCTTCAAGAAGCTACCATCATGCCTCAAGGGGATAAATACATTACCACTCAATTCATCCGTGGTGCGAGTTTGCTTCGGAAGCCTGGTAAAGAAGAGAAAGCAATTGAACTGTTGGATAAAGCAATCGAAAAATATGAAGGTTACGAACAAGCTTATGAACGGCGTGGCGTAGCAAATCACCGTTTAGGTCGCCTTGAAGAAGCTATTTTGGACTTTACTAAAAGTATCAGTTTGAATATCAACCCAGAAGCCCTTATTGGTCGCGCCATTATCAAACGACAATTAGGTGATACAAACGGAGCTTTGGAAGATTTGGATCTAGCGGTCAAAAATGCTGTGCCTTATCAACCCGTATTTTGGACAGCTCGGCGCATTAAAGGTGAATATCACTTGGAAATGAGCCAATTGGAGGAAGCTATTTTTGAGCTGAAATTAGTGACTAAACGCTCTTTCAAATCTACGGATCCAAACTTTGCACATCGTCGCAAAGCTTGGGAAGCTTATGCCCTCACCCTCGAAAAAGCTGGCAAGAGGACTGAAGCAGATGCCGCCTTTCGCGCAGCTAAAGCGATTGAAGTAGTACCTGAATTGGCAAAATCGTCTCATAAAACATCTCTTGCTACGGCACAATAAATTCGATTTTTTAATACGACGTTTTTGTTAATATCAAAATGGTTCATCAAAATGTATTTGATGAACCATTTTTGTTTCCAAACTGGGCATTTTTTTGTTATTTTGTATTCCGATTCAGAAATGCTCTTTTTTATTTTATTTTGTCGCCAAGTAATTCCAGAATAATTTTAAATATTGAAAAACAAGACTTTATGAAAAAGCTATTTTTATATATCCTCTTTTCTTTAGTTTCTTTGGGTGTCCAAAGTCAAACAACCATTCGTTACACAAAGCCATTGCCAAAAATCAATGCACAAGGCATTATCACGATGCCCGTTGGTCAAACCCAAACAATTGAAAACTACTCGGATACTGAGGGGGCCGTTTTTTTCATTATTCGACATTCAGAAAAAGATACGGCGGGCGGCTCAAATGCTGATTTAAACCCTATTGGACGTGGCCGAGCAAAGGCTTTGCGAAAAATGCTCGAAAAAGTAAAAATCACAGGCGTTTATTCTACAAATACACCTCGTGCAAGGAATACAGCTGCCCCAACTGCCAAACGCAAACAACAGCCAGTCGAAATTTATGACCCTAAAAAACAACAAGATTTGTTGAGTAGATTAGTGGATAAAAAAGGGAAATTCCTCGTTGTCGGACATTCCAATACTGTCCACAAATTGGTTAATATTCTGACCGATAATGAAATGGAAAAAGAGTTTTCTGAAAGCGATTACTCACGTTTGTATATTGTTTTCCTTAAAAAAATAGGTGAAGCTAAAGTCTTGATGATTCGTTTTTGAAAATTCTACATAGATATGCACAACTTAACAACAGCAAAAGAGCTTGCAGATATACTTGATAGAGTAGATAAATTGACTCCTCGAAGCCGTGCCAAATGGGGTAAAATGACCATCAATACGATGATGTGTCATGCAGCAGACTACTTTCGGATGATGGTCGGAGACATACCAACCAAACGTCGGCACTCTTATTTATATCAAAATTTTATGAAATGGTGGGTCATGCGCCTTGATAAATTGCCCCGTTCAATGCCTACCGTCCTTGAAATTGACCCGTCAAAAGGGCATGGCACCCCGCCCACAAATTTTGAGAATGACAAATATTTATTGAAAAACGTTCTTTTAGCCTTTGCCTTACTGCGTGAACAAGAACTCGTTTCGCATCCTCGTTTTGGCAAATTCACAAAACAAGAGTACGGTCGCTTGGCGTATATGCACATTGACCATCATTTAAGACAATTTGGCGTATAGTGGTGAATGGTGAATGGTGAATGGTGAATGGTGAATATAAGGCATTAATTTTCAATGTTTTGCAATTCACCATTAAATTATTCACCATTCACCATTACTCATTCACCATTATTCAAACCCTTGAAATGCCTTTGCCACCATATAAGCTGTTGCCGCTGCCAAAGCACCAATCAGAGCCGTTTGCATGGCACCTTTGAAAGGTGGTTGACCAATGACTCGGCTTTTCAAATAGCCGAAAATCGTTAAAGCAGCTAACGTCACAACAACCGACCACATCAACGCTGTTTGAGCTACATCGAAGAAAAAATAAGGGCAAAGTGGCACAAAACCACCAACAATATAAGAAAAACCGATATTAAAAGCCGCTTGTCGTGCCCGTTTTTCATTCGGTTTTTCTAAACCCAATTCAAAACGCATCATAAAGTTAACCCATTTATCGCGGTCTTTTGCCAGTTCTTCAGCAGCCAAAGTTTGCAACTCTTCACTCAAACCGTATTCCGCAAAAACCTCACGTACTTCTGCTTTTTCCTTTTCGGGATAAAGATGCGTTTCTTCATATTCCCTTTTCAATTCCGAATTATAGTGATCTATTTCCGTTTTTCCAGACAAAAAACCACCCAAACCCATGGCAATTGAACCTGCAATAATCTCTGCAATACCAGCAGTCAATATTATATGTGTATTAGAAACAGCCCCACTCAACCCCGCAGCAAGGGCAAACGGCACAGTCAAACCATCGCTCATGCCGATAACGACATCGGACAGAAGTTCAGAACTTTGAAAATGCGCCTCGTGGTGGTGGTGCGGGTCATAATCGGGCTTGTGATGAAGATGTGTATCCATGATAAATAATGATGAATGATGAGTTATGAATGATGAATTTGCTACCCCCTCAGTATTTTGAGGTCTTTTTGAAAAGGTAAAATTAAAATTTCAAGTTTAAATGAAACTTACTAACTTTCCGAAATCAAAAAAAAACGAAATTTTTTTATTTAAAACAAGCAGCAATGAATTCAGTTGACAATATTAAAATAAACTTTAACCCTGATAACTTATTGGTTCTCAATGCTATTTTAGCTTTGTTGATGTTCAGCATTGCACTTGACATTCGCAAAGATGATTTTGAGATGTTGTGGAAAAATCCAAAACCTGCCATTGTGGGTATGTTTGGACAACTCATTATTTTACCTTTAATGACCATTGCACTGGTTTTCATCTTCAATCCCCCCCCCTCAGTAGCTTTGGGTATGGTTGCCATTTCAGCCTGTCCAGGCGGCAATAATTCCAATTACACGACGCATTTGGCACGCGGGAATACCGCTTTGGCGATAACGACAACCTCCGTTTCCGTCCTCGTTTGTATCGTTACCATGCCACTATATATATGGTTAGGGTCAAAAGTGATACCCAATATGGCAAGTTTGCAACGTGATGTCTCCATTAATCCACTCGATATGGTCGCCATTGTTGGAGGGCTTATTTTAACGCCTTTGGTGGTAGGCATGTTTATCAATAGCCGTTTCCCTGCTTTTGCCAACCTTATTCGCAAGCCTTTTAAGATACTCTCGCTCATTATGTTCTTTGGTTTGATATTCGGGGCTATCGGCTCAAATTTAGAAAATATTGCCAACTACATTGGCGAAGTCTTTTTTATTGTATTGATTCTCAATGCTTTAGCTTATATTATTGGTTATTACAATGGTAAATTAAACAAATTGAGCGAAGCCGATTGTCGCGCCCTCACTTTTGAAACGGGCATCCACAACGTCACTTTGGCATTGATTATCGTATTCAATTTCTTTGATGGCTTAGGCGGCATGGCATTAGTTGCCGCTTGGTATGGCATTTGGGATTTGATGACAGGCTTTTCATTAGCGATTTGGTGGGGTCGAAAAGAGCTGAATACTGAGGGGGTGAAAAGTTGAAATCATTGGAAATCAACTCATTGGAAAATGATAAATAATAAATTTAAAAAATTTTAATTGACCATGCTTAAAAAATTCATCATTCATCATTCATTATTCATCATTCCATATACCTATATTTGCCCCAATCAAAATGTTATTCTTAAAAATAAAATAAGTAAAAAATGGTGGGTATTAACTTACTCGACTTTGTAAAAAGTCAAATTGGGAAAGAGGTAATGGCTAAAGTGGCTGGACTTTTAGGTGAAAAAGAAGCTGTTACACAAAAAGCGATGGATATTTTACTCCCCTCAATATTGGGCGGCATGGCGAATCAAGCGACAACTTTGAGTGGTGCAGACACTGTACTCGGTATAATTAACAAAAGCGGATATGATGGAAACATTTTTAATTCATTGAGTTCTTTGCTTGGAAAAGGGTCAGAAACACAAGGATTATTGAAAGATGGCAGCAATATTGCCCATACATTGTTCGGTAACAAGGTAAATGGTATTGTTAATTGGGTGGCAACACATGTAGGCATCAAAACAGGCTCAGCTTCGAGTTTAATGAATTTAGCCACACCGCTTATTCTGGGTGCTGTCAATGACAATATGGATAGCAGCCGCACGGCAAGCAGTTTGGTACATTTGCTCGGTAGTCAAATACCTCTTTTGAAAAATGCGATACCTTCTGAATTAATGAATGTTTTAGGTTTAACACAACTAAAATTAGACACTGCTACCTCTGCGACGCAAAGACCCGTTTCAGATATTCCCAAACCGCTTTCTCCAACCGATGAAAAACCACTTTTACAGCGTATATGGCCTTGGCTGGTTTTATTCGTGTCGGGTCTCATAGGTTTGTATAGTTTGCATCTTTATAAATCGTCCACAGCCGATGTGCCGACAATGACAACAGCAAAGGATAGTGCGAAGACAGCATTAGCCCCTTTGCCGACCTCAACGGCTCCCGCAACATCAAGCACTGAAAAGGTCTTGAAATTGGCCGACAGCGAGCTGACCGTAAAAACAGGTTCTTTCCTCGATTTACTTTACACAACGATAACGGACGCAAATGCCGATTTATCGAAGCCTTTAGTCTTTGAAAATGTCACTTTTGCAAAATACAAAACGGAATTAGCGGACAGTTCAAAAATACCACTCGATGATTTGGTAAAAGTATTGAAAGCATACCCCTCAGTACAAATAAAAATTAATGGTTATACTGACAGCCGTGGCAATGCTTCTGAAAATAAGGAATTGTCGAGAGGACGTGCTGCATCAGTCAAATCATACCTCTCATCAAAAGGTATAGAAAGCGACCGTTTGACATCAGAAGGCTTAGGTCAAGCTAACCCAATTGCGAATAACGAAACAGAAGCGGGTCGGGCTAAAAATCGACGGATTGAAGCAGTTGTGATTAAAAAATAGATTT
>JANLQI010000457.1:0-17632 GCA_031367705.1 Saprospiraceae bacterium
GATTTGGGTTCTCATATCTGGCGCACCTATTTTTGACCTCGATGGCACTGTCGTTGGGTCAATTGGCATACATTACGATATTACATATCAAAAAGACCTCCAAACCGAACTCGAAGAAGCGCGTGAAAAAGCAGAAGAGGCCCAAAAAGCAGAAAAGCAGTTTTTGGCGAATATGAGCCATGAGATTCGCACGCCGTTGAATGCCATTATCGGCATGGCGCATTTGCTTTATGATACAGAACCGACGACCGAGCAAAAAGAATATCTGTCCGTTTTGAAAAATTCGGCTGAAATACTGAGGGGGTTGATTTCGGATGTTTTGGACCTTTCCAAGATACGTTCAGGCAATTTTGAGGTTCAAAATAATGAATTTGACCTTCCTGGTTTGGTCAGTGCCATGGTCAAAACTTTTCAAATGTGCCATGAGGATAAAGAATTAAAAGTTGAGCTCAAACTCGATCCTGCTCTTCAAAACATGGTCATTGGCGATGATTTGATGCTCAATCAGATTCTCATAAACTTGATTGGGAATGCCGAGAAGTTCACACGCAAAGGAAATATAACAGTATCTATTCGCTTAAAATCGCGCAAAAATGACCGCATAAATGTAGAATTTAAAATTGCAGATACGGGCATTGGTATTCCAAAAGAAAAACATGATTTGGTTTTTCAGAGTTTCAGACAAGTTGATGGTGACATCAAACGGAAGTTTGGCGGGACAGGTTTAGGCTTGGCAATAACAAAGCAATTGGTCGAAATGCAAGGCGGTTCGATTCGGTTGAAAAGTGCATTAGGGAAAGGAACAACGTTTATATTCAATGTTTTTTATCAAGAAACGAATAAAAAAATAACGACGGATGAGCCTCCTATATCTGAAAATGACCGCTTAGGTGTGGCAGGTTATCGTGTTTTGGTTGTTGAAGACAACCACATGAATCAAAAGTACATTTCGACGTTGTTGACAAAATGGCAAGTGGATTACCAGATGGCACACAACGGTTTAGAAGGTGTTGAGTTGGCAAACCATGAGCCTTTTGATTTGATTTTGATGGATATTCAGATGCCTGTAATGGATGGTTATGAAGCGACAAATGCTATTCGTGCTATGGTTAATCTGAATAAAGATACACCGATAATTGCTTTGACGGCTTCGGCTATGGTATCGCAAAAAGACAAGGCATTGTTGGCAGGCATGAACGATTATTTGTCGAAACCCTTCAAACCGTCTCAACTTTTTGAAAAATTGAAGCTTTTTTATAGCCAAAAACCTGAAAGAAGGACTGAAACGGCTTCCGATACTGAGGGGGGCTATTATACGCCTTTTGCCTTCAATAAACGGTTGGACGCGGCTTTACTCACTGAATTTTATGGTGATGATTTGAGTTATGCGCGCGATATGTTTGATATTTTTTTATCAACCGTTTTGCCAGAGTATGCTATGTTGAAAGAAGAAGTGGTGGCTAAAAATACAGAGGAAGTGGGTCGTTTGGCGCATAAACTCAAACCGACCTTTGCGATGGTTGGCTTGCCTGATTTAGAACAACAAATGGAAGTGATTGAAAATTCAGCAAAGCGCAATGATGACCCTTCAGTATGGTGTCCCCTCTTTGAAGATTTCGATAAACTTATCCATGAAGCCGTTGAAGTCGTCAGAAACGATCATGCTCTCCTTGTGAATGTAAAATTCACAGGTAAGTAAACGAAGTGGCATTGTTGTTGACTACCCTTATTTGTAATTACTTAGCGAAGTGGTTACACTCATTTTTATAGTTTTTAGAAAAACATATTGAAGAGACGGTGAATACCGCAAAATAAACTTATAAATCCTACCGAGCATGAAACTGAAGTGCATTATTGTTGATGACGATTTGATGGCGCGAACAGCTTTGGAACGACTGTCTGAAAAAAATAAAAACCTTGAATTGCTGCTTACTTTCGAAAATGGCAAAACGGCACTTGATTTTCTCAGCAATACTTCAGGCATTGATTTAATGTTTTTAGACATAGAAATGCCCATTTTAACGGGTATTGAAGTTTTGGAAAAACTCCCCGTTGTACCGATGGTTATTTTTACGACTTCCAGAACCGATTATGCTTACGAAGCTTTTGAATTTAATGCGATAGACTATATCAGAAAGCCTATAACGGCTCCTCGTTTCGACCAAGCGGTTGACAAAGCCTTGATGGTTTTGCAAAAACGGCAGGTTTTTCAAGCAGAATCTAACGAAATTTATGTCCGTGAAGATGGGCGTTATATACGTGTGCCTTGCGATGATATTTTGTTTTTTGAAAATGTGGGCGATTATGTCCGTGTTAAAACAGTTAAATCGCAGCATATTATTCATGGTACTTTGAAAAGTATTGATGAAAAACTCAATGATGCGCGATTTTTGAAAGTCCATCGCACCTATATCGTCAACCTGTCTAAAATCAAAGACATTGAAGAGAACTCCTTGGTCATTGACAAAAACGTTATTCCTATCAGCAGAGCGAATAAAGGGGAGTTGTTGGGACGTTTAAAGATATTGTAATTTAAAACCAAAAAACCGTTCATTTCTACCAAAATCCGAAAATATACTGAGGGGGGGATTTTTGCCCTTACTTTTGTATCATAATTACAACAAAAAGAAATACACACTTAAACGAAAAGAAGAGATGTTACAAAAACCAACCGTTTTAATCGTTGACGACTCCCCAGTCATGTGCCGTTTTTTAGGCTTATTTCTTGAAAAAAAATTTGAAGTCATTTCCTACACCAACTCAGTTGAAGCCTTGGCTTTGGTTGAAAGCGGATTTGAGCCCGACCTCATTGTTTCGGACTTGAATATGCCCAAACTGAGTGGCATCGAGTTAATCAGCGCCATTAGAGCGACGCTACCGCTTGTGCCTGTTTTGGTGGTAAGTGGTGCGAAGGAAAGCATCGAGCGCATTAGAGCCTTACACGCTGGCGCAGATGATTATTTAACCAAACCTTTTCATCCAGCAGAGTTAGAAGTGCGTGCCATGAAATTGATAGAGAAAGGCACACACCAAGAAGAAAAACCCAATCGTGTTCGGCAACTTTTTGCAGGATTGATGAAATCCGCAGCCGTCTTATAAATTAATATTTTTTTTATTAATACAAATTAAACACAAAACTAATGTCAAATTCAACACAAAACTCACGGGCATACTATGCCTCGAAACGCCTTATTGATATAATTGGCGCATCAGTTATACTGATTCTTTTAAGTCCACTCCTTCTCATTGTGGCTGTTTTGATAAAATTAGAAAGTCCTGGCCCCATTATATATACATCAAAAAGGGTGGGTCAGAATTATAAAATATTCGGTTTTATCAAATTTCGTTCAATGCGTACAAATGCTGATAAAATGTTGTTAGAAGTCAGTAAGTCTAACAATCAATACGCATCATCAACAGAACCTAAACTTTCTGTGGTACAATCAAATAACATTAAAAATTTGATTTCTGATGAGGGTTGGCTTTCTGAAATGGAATTGCTCACGACTCAGGAGCAGGAGCAACCATTTATCAAAATTGTCAATGACCCACGTATTACACGTATCGGCACTTTTATCCGCAACACAAGTATAGACGAACTGCCACAACTCATCAATGTACTGAAGGGTGAAATGTCACTGGTTGGCAACCGTCCTTTGCCTGTTTACGAAGCGGAAAAGTTGACAACAGATGATGCCATAGAGCGATTCGCTGCTCCAGCAGGTATAACAGGGCTTTGGCAAGTGACCAAACGCGGTGGCGCAGGTGTCACTGCCGAGGGTCGTCAAAAACTTGACATTACGTATGCTCGTCGCGCTTCTCTCTGTCTTGATTTATGGATTTTATTTCGCACGCCATTAGCCGTTTTTCAATCAGAAAATGTTTGATTTTTCTTTATTGGCGGTACACAAAACTATATTAAGCAAATTATTTTATGGCCCATTAGACCTTAGACAAAACAATAAAACCCTATACCATTATTTCTTATTACTCTTATAATTAACCATTTACACTTACACAAAATTTACAAAATGAAGAAGATAGCTTTAAGCTTATTGGTGATGAGCGTTGTCTCATGCCGCCCTTTTGATGTCCCTACCAATGGTAGTGTTGACCAAACAAGTCTTGTTGATGTCAAAGAAAAAACCATGGCACAATTAGTCATTCCAAACGGATTTACTTTCGAATCCTCAAAAAGTGTCAATGTCACCATCGAAGCCCGTGACAATGGTGGAAATGTCTTGAAAAATGTCGCTTTTGACCTTTATGTCAAAGATCGTGACAATCAGGACAGTGTCTTTTTGATGAAGGCACGCACAAACGATCAAGGTTTGTTTACTTCAAAATTGAAGTTAGAATCCACAGCCGATCGTATTATTGCGGTAACGAACTATGTGGGTTTACCATCATTTCAATCATCGGACGTATCGGGCGCAAGCACGGTTAAATTGTCTTTCGGTACTGAAAACACCGTTAGAGATGGCATTGTCCAGGGCATCGAGCCTAACAGTGGTGGCGGTTCACAAACGGGCGGTTCTGGTGGTGGATTGTCTCCTGATGCGACACTTTTCACTTATATGGGTACTGTAAGTTCAAACGGTGTTCCTACATATCTATTGAAAAAAGGCGATGTGGTCAGCCAAGACATCCTTAACACGGTCAACGCTTCGTTGCCAGAAGGACGACCAGTTCCACAGTATAATCCTGAATATATCAGTAATACGACAAATACCAATATTGTTTTGAATGCAGAAGCTGAAATTTGGGTAACATTTGTTCACGAAGGTGCGGGTTATCGCAATGCCGTGGGTTATTACTCTTATCCAACAAACAACCCGCCTAAAAAAGCATCTGATATTATCAAAAAGAACATTATTTTCCCTAATACTTCCTTCATTGGCAGTGGTGGTGGTTTGAAAACGGGCGACAAAGTCAGCTTGGGCAAATTTTCTGCGGGTACGACGATTGGTTGGTTTTTAGTACCAGATGGTTGGGTGCCTTCACAAAAATCGGTCAGTGATTACTACCACCCAATTCGTTATTCAGACAGAAGCTTCAATACATTTACGGCTGATGCTTATCGCAGTCACACTGTTTTATTGGCTGACAATGCACGTCAATTGTTACTATTGGGTTTTGAAGACCTTGACCGTCCAGGTGGTGATAATGACTTCAACGATGCCGTTTTTTATGCAACGGCCAGTCCTTATTCGGCTATTACGACTACGAATTTGGTTCAGACAAAAACTTATGCCAAGGACACAGACGGTGATGGTATTCCTGACGAACAAGATGCTGCACCAAACGACCCGACTTATGCTTTCGTTCAATATTCACCTTCTTCAACGCAGTATGGTACTTTGGCATTCGAGGATTCTTATCCTTCGCAAGGTGACTATGATTTGAATGATATGGTTATTGACCATCAATTTGAACTACGCCTTAATGCTGCCAATAGAGTGACTTCAATGCGTGCAAAATTAATTTTGCGAGCTATGGGCGCAAGCTACCGCAATGGTTTTGGTTTTGAGCTACCTATTTCGCCAAGTGCTATTGCTTCGGTAACAGGAGCTTCACTCAAAAACAATATCGTAAAATTGAACAGTAATGGTACTGAAGCAGGACAATCGAAAGCGGTCATTATGGCTTTTGACAATGGTTTCGACCTCATGTCTGCCCCAGGTGGTGGTTTTGTGAATACGGAAAAAGATAAACCTGTCATAAAACCTGACACTGTAAAGTTGGTTATTAATTTCAGTACACCGCCAACTGTCGATGAATTAGGGGATGCGCCTTACAATCCGTTCATCTTCGTCAACCGTGACCGCAGCCGTGAAGTGCATTTGTCGGGTTACAAACCAACAAGTTTGGCTAATCTCAAGTTATTCGGTACCGCTGACGACGACAGTGGCACAGGCAAGTATTATCAAACAAAGAATAATTTACCATGGGGTATTCAATTGCCAACATCATTTGCTTATCCAATTGAAAAAGAGCCTATCAACAAGGCTTATTTGAAATTCAACGAATGGTCTGAAAGTAAAGGCACACTTTACCCTGATTGGTATAAATCTTTAAATGGCTATCAAAATAAGATAAAAATATATTGAAAAAGTCTCTTCTTTTAACTTACATTGAACCGATGCTTGCGCATCGGTTTTTTTTTTGTATGGATGCCCTTGTTGCTTATTAGTATTCCTTATTTTTATTGTTATACTCTTTTCAGGTTATAAAAAACCAAAAAACTGACCAAAACAACCAAATTCCGAAAATATACTGAGGGGGCCGCTTTCTGCCCTTATCTTTGTATCATAATTCATGAAAATAAATTAATACACACAGTAAACTACGAAGAGATGACACAAAAACCTACAGTTCTCATTGTTGATGATTCCCCCATGATGTGCCGCTATTTGGGCTTATTCCTTGAAAAAAGGTATGAAGCCCTGACATATACCAGTTCCGTCGAAGCATTGACACTGGTGATGGGCGGTTTTCAACCTAACCTCATCGTGACAGACTTGGATATGCCAGGCTTGAATGGTATTGCACTCATCCAAGCCATCCGAAAGGCTTTACCCGATGTTCCCCTTTTGGTGGTTAGTGGCGCAAAAGAAAGCAGCGAGCGCATCAAAGCCCTCAATGTTGGCGCAGATGACCTCTTATCAAAGCCGTTTCATCCAGCTGAGTTAGACGTTCGCTTAAATAAGCTCATCGAAAAAAGCGAACTACAAGCACGCTCAGCCAACATAGCTCAACAGTTTTATTACTGAACTCATTAGGGTTTTAAAAATCACTGATGTGGCATTTATTGCTCTGTTCATATGACTCTTTACTTTATTTAAATCATGCATACAATATTTATTACGTTACAATTAAAATAATCATTTAAAATGAAAAAGTTTTTATTCGGCTTATTGCTCATGAGCATAACAGCCTGCAAACCATTTGATGTCCCTGAAAATGGACAAGGTATTGACCAATCAGGACTTGTTGATGTTAAAAACAAAACAATGTCTCAACTTGTAATCCCTGCGGGTTTTACATTCGAATCAACAAAAAGCAAAAACCTTACTATTGAAGCACACAACAATGCGGGGGCAGTATTGGGTAACATCACTTTCAACCTATATGTGAAAGATAAGGACAACAAAGACAGCGTGTTTTTGATGACTGCTCGTACAAATACTGAGGGGGTCTTTACGGCGAAACTCAACCTGCAACCAACTGCTGAACGCCTCATTGCGACGACAAACTATATTGGTTTACCATCATATCAATCTTATGAAGTAGGCTCTTCTTCTAATATTAAAATGGCATTTGGTACTGAAAATGCTGTTAGAGACGGCATTGTACAGGGGATCGAACCTGCAGGCAGCGGTGGCGGTTCACAGCAAGGCGGCAGTGGCGGTGGTCTATCGCCAGACGGCGCAACCTTTACCTATATGGGTAGCTACACAAGCGACGGTGTGCCTAAATATCTTTTGTCAAAAGGTGATGTTATCAGCCAAGAGATTCTGAACGTTGTCAATAACTCATTACCTGAAGCACGCCCTGTGCCGACTTATAACCCGCAGTACATTACGACAGGCACTCAAACCAATATTGTTTTGAACGCAGAAGCAGATGTTTGGGTGACATTCGTTCACGAAGGTGCAGGTTACAGAAACTCTCTCGGTTATTATTCATATCCAACAAGCACACCGCCTAAAACAACTTCGGAAATTGCCCAGATGAATGTCATTTTCCCGAACGTTTCTTTTCCAAACAGTGGTGGCAATTTAAAAACAGGCGATAAAGTCCTTTTAGGTCACTTTAAAGGAGGTACGACAATTGCTTGGTTTTTAGTCCCTGACGGCTTTGTTGGCGGGTCAAAACCAGTCACCGATAAAAACCGTACAATTCGTTATTCAGACAGAGCACTCAATACCTTTACATCCGATACTTATCGTAGCCACACCGTTTTATTGAACGATGTTGCAAATAAATTGCTCATCATGGGCTTTGAAGACCTTGACCGTCCAGGTGGTGATAATGACTTCAACGATGCTATTTTTTATGCAACAGCCAGCTCTTATGCGGCAATCAACACCACGAATTTGCCAGCAGCACAACCTGTTGTTGTTGACACCGACGGTGATGGTGTGCCTGATAAAGACGATGTTGCACCTAATGACCCATCTTATGCTTATGTCCAATATTCGCCTTCTGCAAAAGAATTCGGTTCATTGGCTTTCGAGGACTCTTACCCTGCACAAGGTGATTACGATTTGAATGATATGGTTATTGACCATAATTTCGAACTGCGCTTAAACGGTTCTAAAGAAGTCACTCAAATGCGTGCAACATTTGTTTTGCGTGCTATGGGTGCCAGTTACAAAAATGGTTTTGGCTTTGAATTGCCTGTTCCGTTTGACCAAATAGCGTCTGTTGAAGGCTCTATTTTGAAAGAAGATTTGATAAAACTTAACAGCAATGGCACAGAAGCCCGTCAAACGAATGCGGTCTTTATTGTCTTCGACAATGGTTTCAATCTCATGCGCGCAGCTGGTGGTAATTTCGTAAATACAGAAAGAGATAAACCAACCGTTGACCCACGAACCATCAATATGGTCATAAATTTCAGAAAACCTGTGTCTATTGATGCATTGGGTACAGCACCTTACAATCCGTTTATTTTTACAAACCACACCCGTAGCAATGAAGTACACTTGGCAGGATATAAACCAACCAACTTAGCGAATCTCGCACTATTCGGTAAAGGCGATGACGACAGTGGTACAGGCAAATACTATCAGACTAAAAACAATTTACCTTGGGCTATTCAGTTACCCATTTCTTTTGCCTACCCACTTGAAAAAGAGCCAATCAATAAGGTTTATTTGAACTTCAACGAATGGGCAGAAAGTAAAGGCGAAAGTGCGACTGATTGGTATAAATTCTCACCTAAGAATGTTAATAAAGAAAAGGTATATTAATATCTATCAAAATATTCTCTTCATTACAAATTCATTGAGAACCGATGCTTGCGCATCGGTTCTTTTTTTGACCATTATTCTTATTATTGTTTATAAATTTTTATTGTTATACTCTTTTCAAGGTACAAAAATCCAAAAATGTGCCTAAAACGACCAAAAACCGAAAACATACTGAGGGGGTGTTTTTAGCTCTTATCTTTGTATCATAATTCAAGAAAATAAATATTACACACAGTAAACTAACGAAGAGATGACACAAAAACCTACAGTTCTAATTGTTGATGATTCCCCTATGATGTGCCGCTATTTAGGCTTATTCCTTGAAAAAAACTATGAAATTCTAACATATACCAGTTCAGTCGAAGCATTAACGCTGGTGATGAGTGGGTTTCAACCTGACCTCATCGTAACAGACTTGGATATGCCTGGTTTGCATGGCATTGCACTCATCCAAGCCGTTCGCAAGACATTACCACATGTTCCCCTTTTAGTGGTCAGTGGTGCGAAAGAAAGCAGCGAGCGCATCAAAGCCCTCAGTGTAGGGGCCGATGACCTTATGATTAAACCATTTCATCCTGCTGAGTTGGATGTGCGTATCAACAAAATGATTGAAAGAAGCGCGCATCAAGCCCGCAAGGCTCAATCCATGCATCAGCTTTATTACTAATACCTGATGTAGGATACAAGTTAGTGTATGAATAAGGATGTACGATGTATGAGTCGTAATTCTTTGAAAATCAATGTTTTGGAAAAGTCAGATTCCCGATTATTTAAGTCGGGCTACTTATTTAAATGAAAATGGTATCCGCTAAAATGATATCGTGTTGATTATCTGCCATTTAGACTAACTCTTATCATGTATCCACAAAGAATAGGTTGGTGGTTATTTTCTAATTGTGGCAATTTGACAGCACTTTTTTTATGGTTTTTAAATCATGTTTTCACATATATTTCATCGTTACAATTACAATTAAAACAATCATTTAAAATGAAAAAAACTTTTTTCGGTTTGTTGCTTTTAAGCATAACAGCGTGCAAACCTTTTGATGTTCCAGAAAATGGTCAAGGTGTTGACCAATCTGTTGATGTTAAAAACAAAACAATGTCCCAGCTTGTAATTCCTGAAGGTTTTACGTTCGAAACGACCAAAGGAACAAGCGTCAGCATTGAAGCACGTGACAATTCAGGAGCTGTCCTGAGTAACATTACATTCAACTTGTTTATAAAAGACAAGGACAGTCCAGACAGCGTATTTTTGATGACTGCGCGTACAAATACTGAGGGGGTATTTACCGCTAAACTTGACCTCGAATCTACTGCTGAACGATTGATTGCGACGACAAGCTATATTGGTTTGCCTTCCTACCAAGCGATTCACATTGGGTCTTCTTCTAATCTTAAACTATCGTTTGGTAATGACAATACCGTTAGAGATGGTCTTGTCAACGGCATTGAACCTTCAGGTAATGAAGGCGGTGGTTCATCGCAAGGTGGCAGTGGCGGTGGTTTGTCGCCCGATGGTGCGACATTTACCTATATGGGGACATACACAGGTGTGGGTGTGCCTAAATATTTGGAAACAAAAGGCGATGTGGTTAGTCAGTCGGTTCTGAATATAATTAATACGTCTTTGCCTGAATCAAGACCTGTACCAAAATACAACCCTCAATACATTACAACCTCCGCTCAGACCAATATCGTTTTGAAGGCAGAAGCCGATGTGTGGGTCACTTTTGTTCACGAAATGGCCGATTATAAGAACTCGCTTGGATACTATACGTATCCGACCAATAACCCACCTAAAACAGCAGCAGCAATCAGTAAAATGAACATTGTTTTTCCAAATTGCTCTTTCCCAGGCAGTGGTGGTGCTTTAAAAACAGGTGACAAAGTTAAATTGGGTCACTTTGCAGCAGGTACAACGGTTGCTTGGTTTTTGGTGCCTGATGGATGGGAAGGTAAAAATAACAAATGGGTGACAGATACGAGACACCCAATTCGCTACTCTGATAGAATCCTCAATACGTTCACAACGGAAGCTTATCGCAGTCACACCGTTTTGCTAAACGACCCTGTAAGCAAACTATTAATTTTGGGTTTTGAAGACCTTGACCGCCCTGCGGGTGATAATGACTTCAATGATGCCATTTTCTATGCAACTGTAAGTCCTTATACGGCTATTAATGCCACAAATGTACCAGCTGCTCAGAAGATTGTTGTTGATACCGACGGCGACGGCGTACCTGATACAGAAGATGCGGCACCCCTTGACCCGACTTATGCTTATGTGCAATTTATTCCTTCTGCAACAACGTTCGGTTCAGTCGCTTTTGAAGACTCATACCCTGTACAAGGGGACTACGATATGAACGATATGGTCATTGACTATCAATACGAAATACGCACAAACGGCAGTAATAAAGTAACGGCACTCCGTCCAAAGTTTATTTTAAGGGCAATGGGTGCTGGTTATAAAAATGGTTTCGGCTTTGAATTACCCGTTACATTTGACAAGATATCTTCTGTTACAGGTTCAAATCTGAAAGAAAATCTCGTAACCGTAAATAGCAATGGCACGGAAGCACGCCAAAAGAATGCCGCTATTATAGCTTTCGACAACGGTTTTAACCTCATGCGTGCGCTCACGGGAGGCTTTGTAAATACTTTAAAAGACAAGCCTCTTGTAAAACCGGATACCATCAAAATGGTTATTAGTTTTGGTACACCCGTCGCTGTGGCTGATTTGGGTACGGCACCTTACAATCCGTTTATATTTGCCAACCACATCCGTAGCAATGAAATACATTTGGCGGGTAACAAACCGACAAGTTTAGCTAACCTTACATTGTTTGGTAAAGGCGATGACGACAGCGGCAAGGGTAAGTATTATCAAACTAAAAACAATTTGCCATGGGCTATTTTGTTGCCGATTTCTTTTGCTTATCCGATTGAAAAAGAACCCATCAATAAGGCCTATCTGAATTTCAATCAGTGGGCAGAAAGTAAAGGCATTTCATTCCCTGATTGGTACAAACCGACTCAGAACAATATTAATAAAATTAAGATATTCTAAAATATTCTCTTCATTTCAAATTCATTGAGAACCGATGCTTGCGCATCGGTTCTTTTTTTTTGTCCTCATTTAAAAATCGCCAAAACAGCTACTTAGCCCCCTCAGTATTTTACAATTTATTTGAGCTACACAGGCATAGAAGACAGTTTGGACTACATTTTGCTTGTAGCATAATCGAATTTGACGGCAAAATGGACTTTGAGGCATCTTTATGCTGTCACGCTGTTGTTAAAATAGGTCATTGATTTACCTACCGTCCATTTATTTTCGGCATTGTTTTATATAGTAAAAGAAAAACCATTTATGAAGTATGATTGATTTATGTCTATTCATCTTAAAACTTTATTTCAATGACTTATATAAAAATGGTGAAACGAATCACATTCTTTTTCTTTTGTTTATGGGCAACAAATTTAGTCGCTCAACCAGAAGTCGAATTAGATTCGGTGACAGCAAAAACTTTGCGTTTGAGACCCCTCAGTGTCTTGACCAATTTAGCCTTGCAAAGTTCTGCTCAAATCAAAGTCAACACCATAGACGAGGCACGGATGTCCCTGGCTTATAAAATCCAAAAGAACAGCTGGGCTGACCTCATTGGTGTTCAATTTAACACAGTTTACGGCAATGGCAGTGTGTTAGATGCCAGTGGTAACGGCACGACAACGAACTATCTACTAAGCGATCGCAAAAATTTCAGTACAAATATCGGTCTGGGCATGCGCATTTCAGCAGCCGACTTTTTGACACGGGGCACAAAAGCAGACATGCAAAAAGTACAAATTGACCGTGTTAGAGCTGAAAGAGAAATGATAGAAGACCATATACGCGAAACCGTTTTGACACTTTATGTACAATTGGAACTATCGCTCAAAAAAATAAAAATGCGCGCAGAAGGTGTTGAAAACCAACGCATTAGTTTCGTCATTGCTGAAAAGTATTTTAAAGAAGGTAACTATTTGCCGAGCGAATACTCAACTCTTTTGTCGAGAATCGCCGTTGCCGAAGACCAATACGAAGATGCCAAAGCGGAAACGAAAAGGTTACAACTCCTGCTGAGAAACCTTGTGAAAGCGCCGATTTTTGAAAAGTAAGCCTTATAATTTAATGGTGAATGGTGAATGGTGAATATTCACCATTAAATTATTCACCATTACCCTGTTGATATTTTTTTTTGGGAAAAGAAGAGACGAAAATGAGCTTAATTAATTTACTCCGACTAATTCTTAGAAACCGTTTTATACTCATACTTTCAGCTGTTTTGGCAGGAGGTATGACCTTTAATATGACCAAAAATTTGCCCAAAGAATACGATTCAAATTCTCTTTTAAACACGGGCTTAGTCTCAGGTTACAATATCGAATCTACGAATGGTGGGCGTATTGACTACGGCTACACCAACAATGAAATGGAAAATATTTTGGGCATTGCAAAGAGCCGTGAGACGCAATTAGAAATCGGCGCATATCTGCTGGCACAATGTTTAATGCAAAAGGCCCCCTCAGTAGAATTCATTGGAGAGACCGCTTTTAATGCTTTAAAAAATGAAATTCCAGAAGATATTCGCGCACAAGTTGTTGATTACCAATCTTTTGAAGCGACAAAACAAAAAATAGAAGCTTGGCGCGATGCCGATAGCCCTAATGTCATCAAAACTATTTTGGAAGGTGGTCATGCGTTGTTTGGCATAGACCATATCGAAAAACTAATCATCAAAAAGGACGGAAATTCCGATCAAATAAAGGTCATTTATACGACAACTGACCCTTCAATTTGCCGCAATACAATAGAGGTTGCCATTAAAATTTTCACAGAAAAGTACCGCTTATCTAAAGAAAACCAGTCAGGCGATGTTTTAAATTTCTTTGAAAAAACGACCAATGAATCGGCCGCATCACTCAGTAGTAAAGAGGACAATATGCTCAGTTTTATGGTGGACAATAAAATCATCAACTACTACGAGCAAACCCGCTTTATTGCTTCTAAAAAAGAAGAATTAGATGAGTTATATTTCAAAGAAATGATGCACCTCGCGGCGGCTGACTCTGCCCGTCGCAACCTCGAGGCGCAGTTGGGCAATCGAGCCAGTCTGCCAAAAATCAATGAAAACATTGCGCGACAGCGGAAATCTCTGTCGTCTATCTCTTCGCGTTTAGCAAACCTTGAGATTGGTTCGCTGGATGACAGCACGCGGCAAGTTGATACAAAAACGGTCAGACTCCTTCAGAACCAAGCAGAAAAACTCAAAGCCGAGTTGCGCAACAGTGCCGAATCCATTTTCGGTGTCGAGCGCACCCCCGAAGGTGTTGAGGTCAAAAACATTCTGACGCAGTGGCTCAGTCAATGGATTGATGTCGAACAAGGCTTGGCACGCATGACTGTTTTTAGGGCAAGAAAAGCTGAATTCGACCTTATTTATAGCAAATTTGCCCCTTGGGGTTCAAAAATAAAACGTTTAGAGCGCGAAATTGAAGTGGCCGAAAAAGCCTATCTCGAAAACCTACACAGTACAAATGTGGTGCGGATGCACAAGTTGAATACGATGATGTCAGGCAAATTGCGGATTGTTGACCCGCCACATTACCCCGACAAACCCAACCCCTCTAAACGTTCTATGCTCATTATTTTGTCTGTTGTCGTCGGTCTTGTTTTACCATTAGCATTGTTTATTGCCTTCGAAATGCTCGATGCAACGCTGCGTACACCTGAAAATGCCAGTGCAATAATGAATTTGCAGCTTTTTACAGCGCTCCCTAAATTGCCTAAAAACTGGGCAAAGCACCCCATTATTAGGTTTGATATGGTCATAGAACGGGGTATAGAACAGCTTTTACAACACTTGAAAATTGACTTACAACTCCATACCCGCACCGTCCTGGCTCGTATTGCTATTTTGAGTACCAACGATAGCGATGGTAAAACAACAGTTGGAAAACAAGCCGTTGCTATGTTGCGGACTTATGGTCACAGGGTGCTGTATATACGCCCAAATGATAAACCGCTTGAAAATGAACAAAGCCACGATGATAATAAGTTTTATAAAGTGGATTTTTCACTCATTGATAAAGAAGATGAAGCCGATTTACTCAATGGCGAAGACATTGTTTGGCATCACTACAACTATATCATCACTGAAATACCGTCACTTATTGCTGGCAATTATCCAGCACGGTTGTTAAGCCAAATAGATCTGGCCTTACTCGTGTGCCGTGCCAATCGCTCGTGGTTGCCCGCCGATAAACGAGCGATTGAGACCATCAATAAGTTTTTAAAACGTCCTTGTCGCCTCGTTTTGAATGGTGTACGCATTGATTTACTTGAAGACAGCATTGGCGAAATTCCACGCCAACGTAGTCCAATCCGCCGTAAACTCAAGCGACTTATGAAGCGAAACTGGTCTGGAAGTTAGACCACTGATGCGACTGATGCGACTGGTTTACACTGATTTTTTTATAAAACTTAGCAAAAAAAAATCAGCGCGAACCAGTCGCATCAGCCCAATCAGTGGTCAAAAAAATCAAAAATAAATCATAACTATTTAATAATCAAAATCTTAGCACATGACCTTATCCGTTGAATTATTAGACACAAGTCTGTCTTATGCAGAAAACAATTTCCTAAATGACTCCGCACGCCATTTGCAAGTGGACAAAGATTTCATCCGTAAACATTTCGATTTAAACGGTAAAAAAGTCCTTGACTTTGGTTCAGGTATGGGTGGCATGAGTCTTTGGTATGCCAAAAACTGGAGCTGCTCCGTAAAAGGTGTTGATATTGACGGTTTTCACGTCAACGTTGCCAACCACCTCAAACAAAAGCATGGTATCTCGAACGTCACATTTGAAAAACGCGACATTACGACCGACAAACTACCCCCTCAGTATGAAGGCACTTTTGACGCTATTTTTATGAATGATGTAGCAGAACACATTCCCTTTCCCATTTTAGAAAACATTTTTGCCGAATTTCACCGCCTTTTAAGCCCCAAAGGGCGCATTTTCGTCAGTTATCCACCTTGGCAAAGTCCTTATGCGTCGCACGTTGTCCGTGTCACAGGTCTGCCATGGTGCCAGTTTTTACCACAAAAAATGTTGTTGAAATGGATTGAAAAAAAGAATGAAAAAATCAGTGGTGAACATGAGAGTGACCTCATCGAAGCCTATAACGGCTTAAATCGCTTGACGCACAGCAATTTTTCACCCATTTTAGAAAAAACAGGTTTCAAAATCACCACGCGTTTGAGTCACAGTTTGCTCAAAAAACTGCCGATACTGAGGGGTATCAATACTCGTGTTTTTCCTTTAAGTTTTTTGATTTCAAAAGAAATTCTCATACTCGAAAAAGCAAAAAATGCGTAAAAATGACATCGTTTGCGTCGCCTTCCCAGCATGGGAAGGCAATTATTTGAAGTCAACCGTCCAGTTGATGACCGAATTGGCGCGGCTTGGACATCGCGTTTTATATGTGGACTATGCCTACACGTGGAAGGACTTTGCCCAAAGTTTGATGGGCAAAGGCTTCGCCACGTGGCAGCGCATGATCGGGGTAAAACAGCGTCTAAGAACCGTTTCTCTTGACAATGGAGCAGAAATGTATGTGCTGACGCTGCCCCCCATTTTGCCCATAAATTTTTTGAAAAACACCGCCCTGTACGATGCGCTTAATGCGTTCAATGGTGTGTTTATAAAAAAGGCAATTTTGAAAGCCCAGAAAACGCTGGGCATAACCGCCCCAACGGTTGTCAACGCCTTCAACCCATCGCTTGGAAACCTCTTAGCGGGCAAGCTGAATGAATCGAAACTCATTTACTATTGCTACGACGAAATTGGTGCAGCCACATGGGCGAGTCAGCATGGCGAGCGATTGGAAACAGCTTTTTTGAAAAAAGCAGATGCTGTCATCGTCACATCGCAAAGTCTGTTTGATAAAAAATCGAAACAAAATACACCGTGTTTTCTCATTAAAAATGGCGTTGACTACGACCTTTTTAGTCAGAAATCAAAAAATTTACCAACCATTTCCCTTGAAAAGGATAAAAAAACAATCGGCTATCTCGGTTCTGTTGATGAACGCGTGGACTACAATTTGCTCGAAAAACTCATTTCGACGACCCCTCAGTATAACTACGTTTTTGTCGGTCGTGTGACCCAATCAGCTTACGAAAAGCGGTTATCCGCCTTTCCAAATGTGAATATGGCTGGCTCGCAACCGCCCACAACGTTACCTGCTTGGGTGCAACAATTTGATATTTGTTTGATTCCTTTTCTCAAAAATGAGTTAACGGCAGGCATTTATCCCTTGAAAATCAATGAATATTTAGCCGCAGGCAAGCCTGTTTTAACTACACGATTCTCAAATTTGAGCGATTTTGAAAGCGTTGTGCATATTGCCAATGATGATAATGACTTTTTGCAATTAGCCCAAGAAGGTTTCCCTAATACGGATGCCAAACGCCTTCAACAGTTCGCTTCGCAAAACTCGTGGACTTCACGGAGTAAAGAGTTTTCAAAATTGTTATAGAATAAAACAGGTATAGTAGACAGAAATCTGATTAGTTTGTACTTTTTTTTTGAAAAAAAAAAGT
>JANLQI010000514.1:0-3563 GCA_031367705.1 Saprospiraceae bacterium
TGACCATTTTTTTTGGCTTTGGTGAACCTCAAATTTATCACGATTTAATGGCGCTTTTTTTTATCACGACTTTATGGCGGTTATCAATGATTCATGTTTTGTGGGTTTTACTGAGGGGGGCATTTAATACACCGAAACATGTGTTCGATTAAAAGTAATAAAATCAGCACCTCCAGTAAATGTTTTTTCAATATTGGCAAGGTTGTTCTCAAATAGCGTCATTAAATCGGCATTACTGATATTGCCAAATTGCAACATGAGGACTTTTGGCGGAACGCCATGAACTAAATAGTTATCAAGAAAGTCACTGTCTTTTGTGATGATAATGAGACTGTCGCGGATAGCAATTTGGATTATCGTTTTATCATCTAACAAATGACCATTCGGAAAATGGGTTGTGTGGATAGCCGAAAAACCTTTGTCTCGTAAGTATTTCGCTAATTTAGGTGGCAGTTGCGTATCAATGATAAATTTCAGCATCATTTAAGCTGCCATTATAGGGTGATAAATATTTTTCGTATTGCTCATCATTGAGGCATAAGTTAGGCATGCCAAAATATCCGCTTTTTCCAAAAATGGATAATCGTCTAATATCTCTTCATGAGACATACCACTTGCCAATAGTTCAAGCATTTGTGTGACCGTAAAACGCATATTGCGAATGCTGGGTTTGCCTTTACAAACTTCGGGATTGATTGTTATTCTTTCCATATTATCCAATTTTTGACAAAAATACGCTTTTTAGAAAAGAAAATAAGGTTTTGGGGAAAATACTGAGGGGGCTTTGTCTAATTCCTATCAAACCCTTTTGCCCTTCATGAGAAATCAGGCATTTCTGACATTCAAAAGCCTTGCAATGTTCGTTGCAAGGCTTTTTTGTGGGTTTTACTGAGGGGGTATTACGCCACCACTTGACGTTGACTTTGTTCTATCAAACCATCAAAACGAGCGAATTGTTGGCGATAAAACTCTTTATCCTCATTTGTTAAACCGTCTTTGATGTTCTTTGCAATTAATACATCAATATTATCGGATAGAAAATTATTCCAATCCATTAATTCTTCAAAAGACATGCTTAACATGTGATTTTTGAGCAAAAGATGCTTTTCCTCGTCTGTGGCAGCGAGTTGATATTTTTTAACAAAGGCGTTATTATCTAATTTTTTCATTCTTAATTTTATTTAAAGAATTAAACCTAATACACGGCGTTTATCATTGATTCTATCCAATATTTCATCACGATATGCCATTAATGCTTTTCGACTACCCCGCAAATTCCGTAGGAAATCTGCTTCATAAATAACCGTCAAATGAAGCGATTGGTAGTAGATTTCTAAATAATGTGCTTGTTTCTCACGTTCTTGTTCACTCATAAAGATAAGCGGATTTTAGATAGTTTTGTTCAATAGTGTAACAAATTTATTGGTTTCCCATCAAAATCCAAAAATTTCACCCTAAATCGAGACATATTCTTTTTTATATCTTAAGAGAAATATGAGTAAGTCCTTTCAAACCCTTTTGCCCTTCATTAGAAACCAGGCATTTCTGATATTCAAAAGCCTTACAATGTTCGTTGCAAGGCTTTTTTGTGGGTTTTACTGAGGGGGTGCATGAAAGTGTTTGTCTAAAGTGCTTTTGACTTAGGTTTCTCACGCAATCATATCAAGAGAAACAAGCAATTTACCACCAAATCCTTGATTAATAATCCGAATTAATGTTGATAAACGAATATCGGAAGCATTGTTTTCAATCCGTGAAATATACGTTTTAGTTGTACCACATCTATCCGCAAGTTCCTGTTGCGTTAAATTGAGTTTATGGCGTGCCTCTTCTATCAGAACGCCGATTTTAAAAGCTTGAAATTCTTGTTCCCAATATTCTCTTTTAGGTGCGCCACGCTCACCGTATTTTGTATCAAGAATTTCTTCGAATGTTGTAATATTTGATGTCTTTTCCATTTTATTTACGTGTTTTCGCTGAAATATTCAGCCATTATTTTTAATGCTAACTTGATTTCCTCTTTTGGTGTTTTTTGCGTTTTTTTCTGAAAAGCATTGCCAAGAACAATAATTTGACCTTTATCAAAAAAAGCAAAAATACGATAAATATTGTTCCCGACTTGAACACGCGCTTCGTAAAGCCCTTTTGTTCCTTCGATATGTTTAAAATATTTTTCAGGTATCATTGGTAAATCGCGCAAAATCCCCAATGTCCATTCTATTTTTCTTTGAATGTCATCTGTTTGGTTTTCATAAAAATCCAAGAAATACCTTTTATACGCAATAATTCTTCTCATGACACAAAGTTATCTAGTTGGCTAACTATTTCCAAGTTTTTCAAACCATTTTTTTTTTAAAGTACCCCCGTCAATATATTGCACTTTTTGCACTTTTATACTGAGGGGTGTCCGTTTAAATCCTTTCATACCCTTTTGCCTTCATGAGAAATCAGGCATTTTTGACATTCAAAAGCCTTGCAATGTTCGTTGCAAGGCTTTTTTGTGGGTTTTACTGAGGGGGTATTTGACAATCCGAAACGAAACGGTATCTTTGTAAAAAAATAAAAGACATGACAAAAATTCAAATTCAGACCGAAATAGATGCCCAAACATTCCTGTCAAGTGTTTCACAAATACCTGTCAATGAATTAGAATATTTTGTACGTGAACTGAACGCGCTCATCACTCGTCGAAAGGAAAGCAATAAAGAATATCGTGACCGTGCTTTATTAAGCAAAATTAATACAGCAATTTTACCAAAAGGTCAAACAGAACGTTATGTCAGTTTACACTTAAAACTTGAAGCGGAAACAATTTCAGAATCAGAGTATCAAGAATTTATGGATTTGGTTGCCAAAGAGGAGCTACTTCGCAATGAACGCGTAAAATATATGATTGAGCTGTCGCAATTGCGCGGTGTTACTTTGCCACAAGTCATGAGTAGTTTAGGTCTAAACTTTGGCTCAAATGGCTGATGTCTATATTCCGATAGCCGTTCAACGCGAGGTCATTCGTTTGTCAAATGACTATTGTGAATACTGTTGGTATCCTGCCGCCTTCTCTCCGAGTTCATTTCATTTTGACCACATCATTGCCCTTAGTAAAGGTGGGAAATCCATTGTCGGAAACCTTGCACGGGTTTGTGGCGGTTGTAATGGCTATAAACAAGATAAATCTCATTATTTCGACCCTTTTACGCATCAATTATGCTCTTTATATCATCCAAGAGAACAGTTGTGGCAAGACTATTTTCAATGGAGTGACGATAATTTGTTAATCACTGGCACAAATCCCATTGGACGTGCAACCGTCGAATTATTGCAAATCAACAGAGAAGCCAATATTAATTTGAGGAAACTTTTGATAATGGCGGGTTTGCATCCTTTTAAAAAAATGGATTAAGGAGCAAACATGAATCATTGACAACCGCCATAAAGTCGTGATAAAAAAAAGCGCCATTAAATCGTGATAAATTTGAGGTTCACCAAAGCCAAAAAAAATGGTCAGAATCTTAAGTTTATCGGAAAAAAAGTTCATTGAAAGTCAAAGAGAAATAGGCGTTAGT
>JANLQI010000004.1:0-7557 GCA_031367705.1 Saprospiraceae bacterium
AAATGGAAAAAATTGATGTGCTAGAAATTCTGTGGAGTTTGAAAATTATCAAGCCCTCTTTGAACAAAAAGACAAGAGACCGAAATAAGATTTTTGCTATCGAAAGGCAGAGTCGTGACCGTATTTTAGGTTTGATACTGAGGGGTGGGTCTATTTTAAATGAAATCGAAGATATTTTTTATGATTGTTACCGTTACCTACTCGACAAAGGAGACAAGAAGGTACGGGAAGTAATTGGTACTAAAAACTTTTATCAACTTGTTCATCTTGTCAAATTGTATGAACCTAAAATCAATCCGCTTATGACAAAAGAAGAAAAAAAAGAAAGAACATGGGAAGAGTCCATTATCGATTTAGGCTATTCTTTCGGTAAACGAATTATCGAAAGTGGTATCGAAGAAGGTAAAATCGATAAAACCGCAAATGCCCGAAAAGGGCGGAAGTACATTATTGGAGTTAGAAAAAGTCGTACTTATGATGACTTTTTAGAAGGATTCAATCGCATTGTTGAGCGATTTAAACCGAAATTTGACTACGATGTACTTGCAAAAGTAAACGAATCAAACTACCGAACATTCAAGTCATATTTCACACTTGGCTTGCTTAGTGCCGTAAATCAATTTCTTTCATCATCAAATAATTCTACCACAACAGTATGAAAATCAATAGTTTAACACTGACCTATCTCTCAAAAGTCTCTTTCGCAAGCCTCAATGGTGGCGACAAAGAAGTGGACAACATCAATCCAATCAAAAAAATCACGCTTGCCAATGGTGAGGAATTGCCTTATGTTTCGTCACAAGCGTTGCGCCGTGCGTTGCGCGACAGATTGACAGAAATGGGTTGGACAACTTCGCCTATCAATGAAGCAAGTGTCAAAAAAGGCGCAGTTAAAACGTCTTTAAATCCAACAGCATTTATTGACGATGACCTTTTTGGTTATATGGATGCTGCAAAAGGAGAAAAAGACGGCGACAAAGGCACGTCAAACACGCGCACATCACCCATTCGAGTAGATGCTTTATTGGCTTTATCGAAATATCAAGGCGACCTTGATTTTGCAACCAATTATATGGGCAAAGACAAAGGTTTAGACCCCAATATTTTTGAAACAGAAATTCATTCGGGTATATATCGCGGTTCGATTTTGATTGAACTCGACCGCGTGGGTGCGGGTCAAGGTTTTGAAAAAGCACCCCTTAGCAAAGAAGAGAAAGCCAAGCGCGTTTTGGCTTTTATTGATGCTTTCCGTACTTTATGGTCTTCTGGTCGTCAGTCACGTTTTTTGGCGGACATCTCGCCGAAGTTTGTTGCTGCGGCTTTGATGAAAGCTAAAAACCCGATTTTTCTTGAATCTGTTAGCCTTGATGCAAACGGTACGGTCAATGTGGCAGCTTTGTCCTCGGTAGTCTCGGATTACTCAAAATTTGTGGAATCACACGTTTTTGCTGCCCAAAACAGTATTTTTCCCAATAATACTGAGGGGGTCAAATCGCTTGCTGATGGATTTACGGACATCGAAAACTGGGTTAAAAAATATTACGAAGTTGCTTAAAAACTGTCAGAAATGAATTATTGCCTTATTCAAGTCCATACACAAACAGCGACTTTCAGAAATCCTGAATTTCAGAATTTCCACAAATCTTTTGCTTTGCCTCCGCCAACTACCATTGTCGGTTTGGCGGGTGCGGCATTGGGTTTGGAAGCAAAAGAAGCCCAAAAGTTTTTTGAAGGCAAAGGCTTTCAAATCGGCGTAACAGGCAAATCAGACGGTAAAGCAAATGACCTTTGGAAATATCGGACACTCAATCCCGAAAAGCCTACAAGTGTTTTGACCCGTGAGATTCTGTACAAAAACACCTTTTTAATTGCCTTTGCCCATGAAAATAGCGATGTCATAGAGCATTTACACACCGCTTTTGAGACCCCACAGTACGCACCCGTTTTAGGCAGTAGTGACTCGTTGGCAAAAATTAAAGTCTTGCAAAATGATGTGTTTTCAGTAGCAGAATCAGTAGAACTGTCGCATTGCCTTGTCGCAGGAAATGTCGTAGAAGATGCGTTAAACGCCATTTTATCCAATAAATCTTTTGATTTTTATCTTGAACACCGCGATTCTATGTTTTACGATTTGCCTGTTCGCTTTCATTACGAAACATCAGGCGTAAGGCGTGTTGCAGAGCGTAAGCCTTTTACATTCATTGGTTCGCGTATGCAAGTACCAACACCAATTACGGGTCTAAAATTTCAAACCCAATTTATTCCTCTTTTTTCCCTCTGAAATACTGAGGGGATCTAAAATACTCAAATTTATGTCGGCTCTTGATAAAATTTTAGCCAAATCAAAATCGGAGACTTATCCGAATGGTGTTTCGTTGGTACAACATACTACCGAAGCCGTGGGCGTTTGGCGCATACTCCGTCAACGTTATAGTCATTTGCCAATGCTTGATGAAGACTTTTGGCTGCGCTCATTGATTGCGGTTTTGTTTCACGATTTTGGCAAGGCTTCTCGTAATTTTCAAGAGCTGACTTTGGGTATTGACAATCCAAGTCGGCGGCTCACTTTTTCCAATATTTCAGAAAAACAACCCGAAGACAACCGTATTCGACACGAATTTTTGTCGGGTTTGTTCTTGTTTTTGAGTGATGCCGTTTTTTATCGCTCAAATCCCGAATCGCTGTTTGCTGTTTTCACACACCATAAACGCTTTCATATTGGCTTGTTTGAAGACCACAATAAGAAAGTACATTTTGTCAAGAAAGAAGAAATGCTGGCTTTTGTAGAATTTGCAAAAGGTGTAATCAAAATAGAGTTTGGTGAAGAAAAAACGGCTTCACTCCTATCCTTCAGTTGTCGAGCGATTGAAGCCCTCGAAAAAACACCAACCTCGCAACTGCGCGATTTTTTCTATTTTGAAAAAATTTGGCAAACCACAATGGGCAAAATGACCGCCGAATCCCGTTACAGATATACCTTCCACAAAGCCATCTTGAATATTGCGGATTGGACATCATCAGGCGGTAGGCAGTTAGATAAACCATTGAAATACAATCAGTCACATATCGAAAGCCACATTCGAGAACGCGCCAAAGAGCATTTTAAAGGCTTACGTTCCTTCCAAATTGAGTGTCAAAAACCGCAAAATGTGATTGCTATTGCACCTACGGGAAGCGGTAAAACGGAAGCGGCTCTGTTGTGGGCTTCGCAAAAAGAAGATTATGAACGCATCCTTTATTTGCTTCCGACTCGCGTAACAGCCAATGCAATTTGGGATAGATTGACTGACTATTTTAATATCTCACAAACAGCAATTCTACATTCATCGGCTTTGTTATACCGAAAGGAATTAGCTGATGGCAACGACTACGGCGATTATTTACGCGATAAAACTTTGTTTAAAAATTGCAGTGTTGCCACTGTTGACCAATGGTTAACGGCGGGTTTTAATCTGTCATTTTGGGAAATTAAGACTTTTCACCTTTGTCGTGCTTGGGTCATTATTGACGAAGTGCATTTGTACGCGCCTTATACTTTGGGTTTGATTTGTGCCTCAATTAAGTATCTGAGAGAAAAATTTGAAACCAATTTTTTCATTATGTCTGCTACCATGCCATTGAAATTACGGACGCTTTTGGAAAAATATTTGGGTCATAGCACGGTCGTTGAAGATAGTGAATTACTTAACGAAGAACGCAACATATTTAGAATTGAAGATAAAACAGTGGATGATTTGCTGCCGGAGATTCGCCAAGCGATTGAAAAAGATAAAAAGAAAGTGCTGCTTGTGGTGAATACTGTTGATGAAGCAATACGACTTTACAATGAGTTAAATGATTTAAAACCAATCTGTTATCATTCTCGATTTACAGTCAGCGACCGCAGATTGAAAGAAAAAAGAATTTTAGACATCGAAAAAACGCCAAATTCTGAGGGGGTGCTTTTAATTGCTACACAAGTCGTCGAGGTGTCACTTGATGTAGATTATGATATGCTTTTTACTGAAAATGCGCCTATTGATGCCATAATTCAACGTGCAGGACGCGTTAATCGTAAACGTGTAAAAAATGACTCGGAAGTCGTTGTTTTTCAGCATACTGAAATAACAGAAAAATATGTTTACAAAGACCAATCTCGTTTTTTGAATAAAACCTTTGAAATTCTAAAAACTAAAAATGGTCAAAAACTAAAAGAAAAAGAACTAATTGATTTAGTCGAAGTGGTTTATGATAAACTTGAAATTGAAAAAGATAAAAGTTTTCTTGATGGTTTGAGCAAATATGAATCGTTCCAAAAAGAACTTTCATTTATTCAAGATGCCGTTGGTGAAAAACTCGAAAGTGCATTTACCCGCGAAGGCTTAGACACAACGCCTATTATTCCAATGGGTTTTGAAGAAGAACTAAAACGTGAAAATGCTACACCTGACAAAAAATCTTATTATCAAGTGAATATTCGCCGAAATCGAGTTGCTCAATTTCGCTGTTCAAAAGATTCAGATGAATTTATTTATCTTGACGTAGCGTATAGTTTCGAAAAAGGCGTTGAATTTAAAAAAGGTACACCATTACACTCAAATCATTAATTTAACTATGACCACCACCCTACAAACCATCACCATCTCCTTCCCAGAGCTAAAACTGCGGCAGCGCGATGCACACAAACTGAGGGGTTACTTTGGCAACCTTTTCAAGGAGCACTCTCCCCTACTCCACAACCATTTTGAGGATGGGCGGAGTCGGTATGAATATCCGAAAGTGCAATACAAGGTATTGCATGAAACACCATATTTAGTCGGTGTCGGTACAGAAGCGGCGCGGCTGATGACGGAATTATTCTTGAAAATCAATGAATTAGATATTGATGGGGAACGATTTCCTGTTTTTGCCAAAAATATTGAAGCGCGGAATTGGACGATTGGCTTGTCGGATACGCTCCAAACTTATCGCTTTGAGACTTTGTGGATGGCACTGAATCAACCAAATTATGCGCTGTATCAAACGTATTCAGACGAACGCAAGGCAGACCAATTGCGAGGTATTGCCACGCAGAATATTCTGGCATTTTTTACGGCTTTTAGCTTGCGTTTACCTTCGGAAGCGCGCGTCATGACCGTGCTTCAGGATATAAAAACGAAAGAAACGAATTTTAAAAGCAATCGGATGTTGGCTTTCAAAGGACAATTTGTGACAAATGCGCTCCTACCCGATTTTATAGGTTTGGGAAAATCGGTATCACGCGGTTTTGGCAGTTTAAAAAGGGTTTAAAATGGAAATAACGGTAAATACTTATGGCGCATATCTGCACGTCAAAGACGATATGTTTCAAGTCCGCATTAAAGATGCTGATGCACCGAATGGGGTTCGAACAGAAGACCGTGCAGCGCATAAAGTGCGTACAATTATCCTTTCGACAGGTACGATGTTGAGTACGGCGGCAGTCAAATTGGCATTGAAAAACAATATTGACATTGTGTTTGTCGAGTCAGATGGGCATCCGATGGGACGGGTTTGGCACACAAAATTGGGTTCGACGACTAAAATTCGCAAACGGCAGCTCGAAGCATCGCTCAATACTGAGGGGGTCACTTGGACAAAATCGTGGATCAGTCAAAAGGTTGAAAATCAATTGGATTTTATCAAAGATTTGAAAAAACATAGGGCGCAACACACCGATTTTTTGAACGACAAAATTCAAAGACTGGAGGCTCTGATTGTTTCGATTCAGAGTTTAGATGGCAAAAATGTGGCTGAAATTGCCGATACACTGAGGGGTCTTGAAGGCACTGCGGGCAGGCTTTATTTTGAAACTTTAAGCTACGTGATGCCAAAAGACTATGCTTTTTCGGGTCGCTCGATGCGTCCTGCCAAAGATGCATTCAATGCTTTTTTGAATTATGCCTACGGTTTTTTGTATCGCCGAACAGAAAAAGCATTGATGATGGCGGGTGTTGACCCTTATGTGGGGTTTATGCACCGCGACGATTACAATCAAATGTCTATGGTTTTTGATTTCATTGAGCCTTATCGAGCCTGGGCAGATGAATCTATTTTTCGCCTGTTTTCAGCCAAAAAGGTCAATAAAACGCATACCGAAACATTTTCAAACGGTCTCGGCATCGGTCTGACAAAAGAGGGAAAGGCTTTGATTGCTGAAACGTTTACCAATTTTTTGGACGCTGATGCCATTCGACATAAAAACAGAAACGAAAAACGCGGTAATATTTTGCAATTAGACGCTCATGCGTTTGCGAATGCGTTGATTGGGTAAATTGAAAGCGTGACAAATTGTCACAGTTTAAAATATTTTATCATTCAAATTTCATCATTCAAAAAATATGATTACTTGGGTTTTATACGACATCGAAAACGACAAAGCACGGACTAAAGTGGCTAAAACATGCCGACAAGCAGGACTTTATCGCGTACAGCTGTCTTGTTTTTTGGGCACTTTGGACAAAGCCCAATTGGACACTTTGCAGCTTCAAATAGAAGCACTTATCAATGAAGACATTGATAAAGTATATATTTTCCCGATGAATAAATCGGAATTGCAACAAGCCATTTTACTGGGTCAGGCTTTTGATAAAAAATTTGTTACAGACGAAATTCGTATGCTGTTTTTGTAATGAATAATGGATAGTTGATAATGGATAATTTTCACATTATCAACTGTCCATTATCAACTATCCATTAAAAAAATGAATCTAACACCGTCGCATATCATCGAATATCTGTATTGTCCGCGATTCACGTTTTATGAATACGTGTTGACGATACCGCAGAATGAAGACCAAAACTACAAAGTGATGCGTGGTCGGGAGCTGCATGACCGCAAATTGGAGGAAAACAAAGACTATCTACGGCGACGTATTGGGGCAGTTGGCAAACACCTCGACCAGTATTTGACCAACGATTTACTGAGGGGTCGTATGGATGAGGTTTTGGAATTGGCAGACGGTTCGATGGCACCATTGGATTATAAATTTGCGGAATGGAATGAACGGATTTATGAAACCTATCAAACACAGCTATATTGTTATGCTTGGTTGATAGAAGAAAATTTCAAGCGGCCTGTGCATAAAGGCTATTTGGTTTATACACGGTCAAAAAACAAATTGGTTGAGATCGCTATTACAGAAGCCCACAAATCAGAAGTTAAAGCCGCTGCACAAGCCATCTTTGATATTATAGAGACAAACCGATTTCCGAAAGCGACAAAATACAAGCGGCGTTGCGACCATTGTACATTCCGCAATTTTTGCCCAAAATAATTAGTTGATACAGTCTGTTTTTTGTTATCTTTACAAAAGTTACTGAGGGGGGGATCTTCCGAGGGATAATTTATTTAAAGAGAAACAAAAAAACCTTGTAAAGATATGGCAATCAACGATTTATGTTTACGGAAAATCCTCGAAATGGAGGTAAAAAGTTCATTGACAAGGCTGATTTATAAAGAAAATAAGGCGAGCAAAAAGTGTATAATAAATTGTATTTCAAATAGTTGTGAAGCCTGACGGCTTTTGACGCATTCCAATTATGAAGATGGATTGAAAC
>JANLQI010000022.1:0-9247 GCA_031367705.1 Saprospiraceae bacterium
GCCGCCGAGGAAAATGGAAATGCCCATTTTTATGAGTTCGTCAATGAGTTCTTGGGTGTTCATTGTTTTATATCTAAAAATATGATTTGGAAAGTTTTTTTTGCTGTTGTCACGCCAAAGTTATAACATTGAACATCTATCCTTAAAAAAAATGACGATGAAAAAAAATTTAGCATTAAGCCTATTTCTTCTTTTACAAATTCAGTCCTCTTTTGGACAAACGGATTCTACATTTACAATCACAGAAAATGTCGCTCAATTTCCCGATGGTGGACAAGCTGGTTTTTATAAATACATAGCAAAGAATTTACATTTTGTAAGTCCTGTTGATTCTGCTTATCAAGATTGTACGTTCTTTATCGTCAGTTTTAACATCGAAAAAGATGGCAAAGCAAGCGATGTGCGTTTCCGACGAGGTTGCTCAAATCCACAATTTCAAAGACACGTTGTTGAACTCATTGAAAAAATGCCACTTTGGCAGCCCGCAACAGCTAAAGGTCAGGCTGTCAAAATGAGTTTTACCATGCCTTTTCGAATTAGATTAGAGTAATTTTACTGAGGGGGCAACCCAACCTTTTTTTGTTTTTGTCTGTCTTTAATGTTAAATTCTCCAATCTATCAAAAATAAACAAAAAATGAAAAAAGTAGTATTTCTCCTCTTACTTAACCTATTGATTTTCAGCACTTGCCGTAAAAGCATATCCACTTTTCCCGATTGTGGAAAAACCGTAAATCTCAACCTAAATACTGACGACACTTTTATATTTGGCAGTACAGGCGGATTCGGGGGCGGCGGTTTGGGTTTATATAAAATCAAAAATGGACAACTTTTCCGCATATTGAAAAATCGAGACACCCTCTTATCCAACGATTTGTTTCTTCAAACACAGGCTTTGATGACTGAATTTCCAAAAGAATTGAAAGACAATCCCAATCAACAAACCTTACCAAAATGCAATGATTCATTAGGCTTTTGGGTGGAAATTACGCCTGCCAATGGCACAAAACAAAGTTGGTCAATTGACCCTTGCGGCAATAAAGACGTTTCATCTTCTACACAATGTTATTTGAATGAAATTGGACGATTGTCCAATGTCCTTTTGAAAAACTAAGACAATACTGAGGGGTTACATATTCCGCCGATACTGTCCTCCAACCTCATACAACGCATGCGTAATCTGCCCCAAAGTACAAAACTTCACAGTTTCCATCAATTCTTCGAATAAATTGCCATTTTTCAAGGCAATTTGTTGCAAACGAAGCAACATGGCGGCTGATTTTTCAGGATTGCGACCTTGTAAAGCGTTGCGTGTAGCGATTTGTGCCTCCTTTTCTTCTTTGGTTGAACGAATCACCTCCTTCGGTAGCACCGTTGGCGACCCCTCAGTATTGAGGAAGGTATTGACCCCAATAATCGGCAATTCGCCTGTGTGTTTCAACATTTCGTAGTGCATACTTTCCTCTTGGATTTTGCCGCGTTGATACATCGTTTCCATTGCACCAAGCACGCCACCACGCTCTGTTATGCGGTCAAATTCAAGCAAAACGGCTTCTTCTACGAGGTCAGTGAGTTCATCAATAATAAACGCCCCTTGCAACGGATTTTCGTTTTTTGACAAACCCAATTCATGGTTTATAATCATTTGAATTGCCATTGCTCGACGGACAGATTCTTCGGTTGGCGTTGTAATCGCTTCATCATAAGCATTGGTATGCAATGAATTACAATTATCGTAAATCGCATATAAGGCTTGCAGTGTTGTCCGAATATCATTGAAAGCAATCTCTTGAGCGTGCAACGAGCGACCCGATGTTTGGATATGGTATTTCAGTTGTTGACTGCGTTCATTTGCACCGTATTTTAGCTTCATAGCTTTTGCCCAAATACGTCGAGCCACACGACCAATAACGGCATACTCTGGGTCAACACCGTTGGAAAAAAAGAAGGACAAATTGGGCGCAAAATCGTCAATATTCATGCCTCGACTTACGTAATATTCCACAAAAGTAAAGCCATTTGAGAGCGTAAAAGCCAATTGTGAAATCGGATTTGCCCCCGCTTCGGCAATGTGATAACCTGAAATGGAGACGCTGTAAAAATTGCGGATTTTATTGTTGATAAAATATTCTTGCACATCGCCCATGAGTTTTAAAGAAAATTCAGTTGAGAAAATACAGGTGTTTTGTGCTTGATCTTCTTTCAAAATATCTGCTTGAACGGTGCCACGAACAGAGCTTAATGCTTTGTTTTTCAATTGATTATAAACATCTGATGGCAATACTTCATCACCACTTAACCCTAAAAGCATCAAGCCTAAACCGTCATTTCCTTCTGGTAAATCGCCTAAATAAGTCGGCAGGCGATAGTCATAAGGCAACAGAGCTTGTAACTGTCGCCTGTCCACTGTCCCCTGTTGCCTAAGATATTTTTCACATTCTTGGTCAATGGCAGCATTCATAAAAAAAGCGCAAATAATGGCTGCGGGTCCATTAATAGTCATCGAAACAGACGTTTTGGGATTGGTCAAATCGAAGCCGGAATAGAGTTTTTTGGCGTCGTCGAGACAACAGACATTCACGCCAGAATTGCCAACTTTGCCATAAATATCAGGTCTAAAATCGGGGTCTTCACCATATAATGTCACTGAATCGAAAGCCGTTGAGAGCCTTTTGGCGGGTAATCCCTTAGAAACGTAGTGAAAACGACGGTTTGTGCGCTCTGGATTGCCTTCTCCTGCAAACATACGTGTTGGGTCTTCGCCTTCACGTTTGAACGGAAAAACACCAGCTGTATAAGGAAATTCACCAGGCACGTTCTCTTGCAAAACCCATTTTAAAATCTCACCCCAATCTTTGAATTTTGGTAAAATAACACGTGGAATTTTATTACCCGACAATGTTTTTCGATAAGCGGGTACTTTGATGTCTTTGCCACGTACTTGATAGATGAATTCATCGGCAGTGTAGGCAGTCCGTTTTGCTTCCCAATTTTCTAATATCTTTTTGCATTGTCCGTCGAGTTGTAATTCAACTTCTGAATATAATTTATTTAACCCCTCAGTCATTTCCCCCCAGCCCCCAGAGGGGGAGTTAGTGAGGGCAAAAGCCCCCTTCGGGGGTTGGGGGGAAAGGCTTTCTATAGTGTTTTTTATTGAAAACAACTGCCTTGCAACATTCACTTGTTTTTCTACCCATTTGTCATAAAGGCGATTATTTTCCGAAATTTCAGACAAATAACGGGTGCGATTAGGCGGAATGATAAACGTTTTTTCAGCCGAATTGGGCGCAAGTTTTGAACTTGCGTCAAGTTGACTATTAAAACTTACGCCTGTTTTTTCTTCAATAATCGTCAACAAATGAACATATAACTCATTCATGCCCGCATCATTGAACTGGGAAGCCATTGTACCATAAACAGGCATGGAATCGGGTGCGGTATCCCAAAGATTGTGGTTGCGCTGATATTGCTTTTTGACATCGCGTAAGGCATCGAGTGCGCCCCGTTTGTCAAATTTATTGATGGCAATGAGGTCGGCAAAATCGAGCATATCAATTTTTTCCAACTGCGTGGCAGCACCGTATTCAGGCGTCATCACATACAATGAGACGTCAGAATGGTCAACAATTTCAGTATCGGACTGCCCAATACCCGACGTTTCAAGAATAATAATGTTAAAATTTGCCCCCCTCAGTATATCCACCGCCGATTGCACATATTTTGATAAAGCCAAATTCGACTGCCTTGTTGCTAAGGAACGCATAAATACGTGTCCCGTATTGATGGCATTCATCCGAATTCTATCGCCTAATAATGCGCCCCCTGTTTTGCGTTTTGAAGGGTCAACAGAAACAATAGCTATCTTTTTTTCTGGAAAATCCATCAAAAAACGACGTACCAATTCATCCACAAGGCTCGATTTACCCGCGCCGCCTGTGCCTGTGATGCCGACGATAGGGGTTTTGGGTTTTGGGTTTTGGGTTTTGAGTTCCGACAACCATGACTCATTTTGTTCTGGATAATTTTCAGCTGCTGAAATAAGTCGAGCTATACTGAGGGGGTCGTTTGCAGATATTTTTTTTACTTCACCATTAATATTTGTGCCTAATGGGAAATCACATTGTTGCAACACGTCATTTATCATACCTTGCAAACCCATTGTCCGACCATCATCGGGCGAATAAAGGCGTGCGATGCCGTAGTTTTGGAGTTCTTCAATCTCATCGGGCAGAATAGTGCCGCCGCCGCCGCCGAAGATTTTGATGTGATTTGCCCCACGTTCTTTTAATAAATCATAGGCATATTTAAAGAATTCGATATGACCACCTTGATAACTCGTTATGGCAATGCCTTGCACATCTTCTTGAATGGCTGTCGAGACTATTTCCTCGACGCTGCGGTTGTGTCCTAAATGAATGATTTCAGCACCGGACGACTGCAAAATGCGGCGCATGATATTGATAGCTGCGTCGTGACCGTCGAACAAAGAGGCGGCGGTGACGAGACGGATTTTGTTTTTAGGTTGATAAGGTTTAGTCGTATGAGACATCATTTAAAAAATTTTATTTGGATAGAAAATGCAAAGTTAGTCCTTTTTGGCTTTTAAACGGTTCAGTTATCCCGTTTTGAGGTCAATAAAAAGGTGATAAACTACACGTAGATAACTTTTTATCAACCCCTCAGTATTCTGTTGTAAATTTGTGCAAGAAATTGGTTTTCAATATATTAAAAATAGGGCTTTAACTTGTCCACAAAATCGAAAAAGTTTATCCACAGAGTTACTAACAGAATATGAGGTTGTTAACAGAGGCGTTGTATAACTTAATTTTATTAGGCAAGTAAAAAATAGTAACTTTGTTGAAACAAAAAATTGTAAATACACTTTGAGATTAAACAAATTCATGTAACTTTGAACGAGCATTTGCATAGGTGTTCGATTCAATCAATCAATAAACCCATTTTCGGGTATTAACAGAATGGAAGATTACAGAAGCAAAGATCAAAAACAACAGCGATTCGACAAAATCACTGGTGGTTCTGGCGGAAGTGACCGCAACCGCACAAACGACCTCAGTTCGTTTGTGTTCGGCAAGGTACAGCCCCAAGCCTTACAGCTCGAAGAAGCCGTTTTGGGTGCTTTGATGCTCGACAAAGACGGTTTACCAGCTGTTATGGATATTTTACGCCCTGAAAGTTTCTACACGGAAGCGCATCAGGCTATCTATAAAGCAATAACAGAGCTTTTCAGAGGGTCGAAACCGATTGACTTATTGACTGTAACGGAAGAGTTGCGGAAAATGGGTGCGATTGAAACCATTGGCGGCTCTTATCACCTCGTTGAATTGACCAATCGTGTAGGTTCGGCAGCGAATATCGAGTATCATGCACGTATTATTGCTCAAAAGCATATACAGCGTGAACTCATAAAGGTTTCGACCAATATCATTCGTGACGCTTACGAAGACTCAACCGATGTTTTCGACCTACTCGACAAAGCTGAACAAAGTCTCTTTTCGATAACAGAAACCAATTTGTCTCGCAGTTTCGAGGGCATGAATACCCTTGCTGGAAAATTGTTGAAACAAATTGAGTTGTTGTCGCAGAAAAAAGATGGTTTGACGGGTGTACCTACGGGTTTTACGGATTTAGACCGTTTGACTTCGGGTTGGCAGCCTTCGGATTTGATTATTGTGGCAGCACGTCCGTCCATGGGAAAAACGGCATTTACGCTATCTTTGGCACGTAATGCCGCTATGGAATTCGGAAAAGGTGTCGCTTTGTTCTCTCTCGAAATGTCAAATCTGCAATTAGTCCAACGTCTTGTTTCTATGGAATCGGAAGTGGGCAGTAGCAAATTGCGGACGGGACAATTGGAAGCGCATGAATGGCAACAATTGCACACAGCGATTGAAAAAATGTCGAAAGCACCGATTTTTATTGACGATACACCGGGCATCAATGTCTTTGAATTGCGGGCAAAATGCCGTCGTTTGAAGGCACAACACGATATTCAGTTGATTATTATTGACTATTTGCAATTGATGACGGGTGGTACTGACGGGCATCGGGGTGGCAATCGTGAGCAGGAAATTTCAGCGATATCAAGGGCTTTGAAAGGTTTAGCGAAGGAATTGAACGTGCCTGTTATCGCTTTGTCGCAGTTGAGTCGTGCGGTTGAAACGCGGGGTGGTTCTAAAAAACCACAGCTTTCTGACTTACGTGAATCGGGTGCGATTGAGCAAGATGCGGATATTGTGTCGTTCATTTATCGTCCAGAATATTACCAAATTATGGAAGATGAAAACGGTAATTCTACAAAAGGCATGGCGACTATTATCGTTTCCAAACATCGTAACGGTGCTTTGGGCGAGGTAAATCTGCGCTTCGTAGGTGAGTTCTCCAAATTTGCAGACCCGGATGATTATGGGTTTAATAATTTGGCGGCGGGAAATGCCCATGCGAATAGTCCACAAGCCAATATCATTCGTTTGTCTTCACGTATGAATGATGATGATGTGCCAGCAAATCCTGTCCCTGTCGTAGCAGTTAATCCGCTTCAAGGGAATGGTGAGGATATTCCGTTCTAATGATTTTTATGCAATAGTTTGAAAATAAAGGTTTTATAAAAATTAAAACCACATAAAAAAGAAGGTGTGAAAGTCAATTACGACGTTCACACCTTTTTTGTGTTATATACTGAGGGGGCTACTTTACTTTCAAAAATGACCAATGACGATTATTGACCAATGACTACTTAATTGCTAAAAACAATCTTTTGCTCCGACAAACCATTAGCTGTTTGTAAGCGGACGACTAAAATACCGCTCGATACTGAGGGGGTATTTTTAGCATTGAAAATGACTTCGTTTAAGCCTTTTGAAAACTCTTTTTCAGTCGTCATCAATACCTTTCCAAACATATCGCAAACAGATAATTTTGCAAATCCTGTTTCATTTAATAGGAATGAAATCGTCGTTTCGTCACTGAATGGATTCGGACGACTTGGTAGTAATGTGGGCTTCGAAGACTGTTTATAGGTGTTACCAAAAGATAACTTAACAGCTGTACCCTTACCCAATTCGTCATAAGCGACCCCCTCAGTAAAAGTGGGGTTTATGCTTAAAATTTGACTTAAACGAGTGTTTTCTTTAGGTGTTATGACCAAATTGAACATAGTCAATGTATCTTTTTCATCAAATTTTTGATTTGAACTGCGATACCAAGCGGCTGTTACTATCCCGTCATTTTTAAATAAACCAATATTATTGTCTGTAAAATTTGGTAAATTACCTGTTGAAACGCTTTCAATTCGTGCCGCTTTTTTATCTACTGAAATGGCATATTGCAATGCAAATACTGAGGGGGTCATGCGTATCGGAATTTCGTAGGTTTTGTTTTTTTCTAAAACCATATCTTCTACCGCCAATGCAAACGGTTCGATGCCACCTCTTATATTCACTGAACCCAATGATTGATTGACATCCCCAACTTTAATAGCGACAAAATCACCATTCGTGATCGAATCTATCAAATTCGGAACTATCAGGGTTTCTGGAAAATCGGAACCAAACGGGTTGGTTAAGTCTTGGAAAGCATAGTTTTTCAAGACAAAACGCCATGAATTGTTGTTTGGAAACGTTGGAGCAATGCGCAATATGAGTCTTTGAAGCAACAACATATCAGCAGCATCCACTTCGCCGCTGCGATTGACATCGGCTGCAATTAATTGATACGGCGATGTAAATGTTGAAATGCCCAAAATATGGCGGCTTATCAAAGCGATATCAAAAGTCGTCACACCATTGTTCCAATCGCTATTCGGACGTTCAGGTGCAATGCGATAACGATTGTTTATCAACAAGTTATTGAAAGAATAACTTGAGCCGATTGTACTATTGATTGAATCATTAGCAGCATTGTAAATCATGATTTTAGCAGGAACATCCATCAAATCCTCGCGCTTTATGTTACCACTGATGAGTGCTCCTAATGGAGGACAAGTACCCGCATCATTGCGGAATGTCAAGTTTTGAACCATTGACCGAGTCTCACCAGTACAATCATTTTTGATAATCCAAGTCCGTTTAATTGTAAAACCATTGGCATTCGTAATACGCTCATCAGTATAACTGGTGCTTATATTTTTTGAAAGCCCTTGTCCTAAGATTTGACCCGTGATAGAAGGGAAACCTGTTCCTGCAACAATAACACCATTAATCAAGGCATTCTCTGGTGCTGTTGAGCTGTTTGCACACAACAAAATTTGATCGCTTGGAAAAGCTACCTCTGTTAATTTAACACTACGAATATATATCAATTGGCTGCAATGATAACTGATAGATGAACCTGTATTTGTGGCATTAAACAGGCGTGAAATAATTCGAACAGCATCTCGCGTATTATTAGGGTCATTATTTATATTGGCAGGTGAGCCATCCCCCGATGTTACTGCTCCACAATACACATTATAGATTCTATCTGTATAAGTGATTTGATTCGCAGAATAACAAAAACTTGCAAAACTCAATTCACCTGTGACATTTGGCAAAACATTACCACTTGAGTTAAGTTGATTTATATTAATACTTATGGGTTGTGGGCAATTGATAAGAGGCACGCCGTTAGGCACAAATGCAGTTGTAGTCGTTTGACAACCATTTCCATCTGTGGCGGTAAATGTATAAGTCTGCGCCGTTAAACCATTGAACGTTCCACTTGGACTTTGAATACCTACATTTGGAGAGATTGTATAAGAAATCATACCCATACCACCTGTAGCTGAAACAATGACACTGCCGTTGCTTCCCCCCAAACAACTAACTCTGGTAATTGACGGACTGCCAAAGCTGAGTACAGGTGGTTGACTAACTGTTGCCGTTGTCGTTGCGGTACAACTGTTCCCATCCGTTGCTGTAAAAGTATAAGTACGAGCGGTTAATGTGCTGAATGTGCCACCGCTTTGCGTCACACCATTGCTTGGATTCACTGAATATGAAAAGGAATTTGTGCCACCTGTAGCAGATACGATGACTTTACCATCGTTTCCACCGTTGCATTTTACGTCCGTTACTGAGGGGGTGTTGAAAGCAACTGCGGCGTTTTGATTCACTGTCGCTGTCGTCGTTGCGGTACAACTGTTCCCATCCGTTGCTGTAAAAGTATAAGTACGAGCGGTTAATGTGCTGAATGTGCCACCGCTTTGCGTCACACCATTGCTTGGATTCACTGAATATGAAAAGGAATTTGTGC
>JANLQI010000108.1:0-24310 GCA_031367705.1 Saprospiraceae bacterium
AAAAAAACAATGAGTTTAAAAGGAAAAACCGTGCTTTTAACCGGCGCATCAAAAGGTATCGGGCGTGCTTTAGCTTTGAATTTGGCGCAACAAGGCGCACATTTGGCTTTGGTTGCTCGCAGTGAAAATGAATTAACCGCAGTCAAAACTGCTGCAGAAGCACACGGCGCACAATGCCTTATTTTCGTTGGCAGTGTCTCTGACGAAGCCTTAGCAAATCGAGCTGTCGCTGAAACCCTCACCGCTTTTGGCTGCATTGATTTTATGATAAACAACGCGGGTTATGGCATTTTCGGAGCAACAGACACCTACTCCGCTGAAGCATGGTCTGATGTGTTCGACACCAATGTAAAAGGTACTTTCCTATTCAGCAAAGCCGTTTTAGCACCGATGAAAGTGCAAAGTTCGGGGCATATCATCAACATCGCTTCTGACGTTGCAAAGCGTGTTTTTGATGGCGGTTCGTTGTATTGTGCCTCAAAATTTGCGCAAGAAGCCTTTTCTGCCGCTTTGCGAAAAGAGGTTCGTAAAGATGGCATCAAAGTATCGGTGGTGTATTCGGGTTTAGTGGATACGGATTTTCACCCTGACCCACACACGGAGCGCAAACAAGACTGGTTGACAGATGAAGATATGGCAAGTTCTATTGTTTTCATTATGTCGCAATCCAAACATGTTGTGATTGATGAATTGATGATTCATCCGTTGTCGCAAGACTATTAATCTAATGATGAATGATGAATGATGTAACTATTTGATATTCAATATTTTACACTATTTACTATTAATTACTTGCATATACTGAGGGGGTGTTAATTTACAGGCAAACTCATTTTTCTACAAATCGAAAAACACACTTCTAATGCTACAAAATTTAAGCACCGTTGATTCGCTCGTCGTCGTTTTGCTTTTGCTGTTTTTAATCATAGCCAGTATGTATTCGAGTTTTAAGAAAAAAAGCTCCGAGGACTTCTTCATGGCGGGTCGCTCGCTGAAATGGTATTCCGTTGCGGGGTCTATTTTCGGTACGAATATTCATGCCCAACAAATCATCGGCATGATGGGCATTGGTTATTCCATTGGTTTTGTACAAAGTCATTATGAAGTGTGGGCAGTACCTGCCATCTTGGTTTTGACGTATATTTTCATCCCTTTATACAGAAAAAAGCAGTTTTTTACACTTTCCCAATTCTTGGAAACGCGCTACAACTCGTATGCCCGTATCTCTTACACGATTGTGATGATTGCCTTCATTATGATTCAACTGATTGGCGGTTTTTATATTGGCAGTCGGACGCTCGGTTTGTTGCTCGAAGGCTCGTCTTTTGCGACCACGTATTGGCAAGGCATTATGGTGATTGCAACGGTGACGGTGGTTTTTAGCGTTTTTGGCGGCATGGAATCGGTGGTAGTTGCCGACAATATTTTGACCGTCATTATGATTATTGCCGTTGTACTGATGGGGTCTCTCGTGTATATACAGCCCGAAATCGGTGGTTTTTCAGGGTTATTGAAACTCGATGCGGCGGGTGCGCAGAAAATGCACTTGTATCTACCCGCCAATCATCCAAAACTCCCATGGCTCGGCATTTTTACAGGTTTGACAATTCTCAATTTTTTCTATTGGACAACCAATCAATACCAAGTACAACGGGTTTTGGCTGCCGCAACAGACCGTGATGCTCGATTGGGTTCAATTGCGGCGGGCTTCCTAAAATTATTGATTCCTTTCTTTTCCATTGGAGCGGGTACAGCCGCTTTTTATTTGTTCAAAAGTCGTTACGGAGTAGATGTTGTCAAGCCCGATGATACGTTTCTGATGCTCTTAAAAACAGTCGTACCAATGGGTTATGGCTTCGTCGGTTTGATTATAGCGGGTTTGATGTGCGCCATTTTTTCCGCGATTTATTCCATGATGAACTCCGTTTCGACGATGATGGCGTTTGATATTTTCAAAAAATACATCCGCCCCAATGCACCCGACAAGCAAGTTGTGCGCTTTGGACAAGGTTTTGTGTTCATAATGGTTGCCATCGCCGCCGTTTTAGCGTTTACGACTTTTGACCCCAATTCGTCTGAAAATTTCTTTTTAAAAATAGCGAGTCAGACATCTTATATCAAACCAGGTCTTGTAGTCGCTTTCTTTTGGGGTATTTTATGGCGCAAAACGCATCCGATTGCCGCTGTTTTTGCGATGCTCGGCGCACCACTTGTTGGCTTGTCTTGCGACTATTTGTATGCTCATGTCCTCACAAATATCCCGTTTGTGCGCGATACTTTTGGCGTGGAATTGAATTTCCTTTATCGCGTCTTTCTCATCACCGTTTTTGATTCCATTATCCTTGTTATTTTGAGCCATATTCTCAACAAGAAGATACCCCTCAGTATAGAAGCCCAAAGTTTGACGATTGAGTTTGAGGGTATCCGCAAAGCGATATTAAGAGCGGTAATGATTCATGCGCCGATTATTTTCTTAACCCTCATGGGCTATATATCGCCACAAACAGCCGCTATACCCGCAGCCGTATTGACCTTAATTCTATTTATTTGGTATTGGAAAAAAACGGATGGCGATATGCCATTTTATAAATCTGATGTGTTTTATGCGGGTATTTTGTCGGGGGCGATGGTGTTCATTATGTATTATTTTGCTTAACTATGACAAAAAATTGGTGGAAAGAAGCCGTGGTTTATCAAATCTACCCACGCAGCTTCAAAGATTCAAACGGCGACGGCATCGGCGATTTGCAAGGCATCATCAGCGAATTGGATTATTTAGCCGATTTGGGCGTTGATGTGCTCTGGCTTTCGCCATTTTACAAGTCGCCGAATGCGGACAATGGATACGATATATCTGATTATCAAGCGATTATGCCTGAATTTGGCACGATGTCGGATTTCGACGATTTACTGAGGGGTATCCATGAACGCGGCATGAAACTCATCATTGACTTGGTGGTCAACCATTCGAGTGATGAACATTTTTGGTTTCAAGAAAGCCGAAAATCGAAAGACAATCCGTACCGAGATTACTATATTTGGCAAGCCGCCAAACAAAATGAACAGGGCGAAAACGTGCCGCCCAATGATTGGATTTCCTTTTTCAGTGGCGATGCGTGGCAATGGAACGAGGCGACGCAAGACTACTATTTGCACCTTTTTGCGGTCAAACAACCCGATTTGAATTGGGAAAACCCCAAATTGCGCCAAGAGATATACGATATGATGCACTTTTGGCTCAAAAAAGGGGTGGACGGTTTCCGAATGGATGTCATTCCTTTTTTGTCGAAAGACCAAAGTTTTCCGAATTTTCCAGAAGGACGGTTTGGCGACTTCGCTTTTTATGCCAATGGTCCCCGTATCCACGAATTTTTAAGGGAAATGCACGAAACTGTTTTGAAACACTACGATTGTATGACAATTGGCGAAGGTTTTGGCGTTTCAGCCGAGCAAGCCAATCTGTATGTCGGCAATGACCGTGCGGAGTTGGACATGATTTATCACTTCGACCACGCCGTGCCACGTTACGAATATTGTTTCATTAAGCCCGAACCCGAATTTACGCTCCCTCAAATCAAAGCCATTTTTGCAAACTGGGACACCCAACTCGGCGACAAAGGTTGGCAAAATATGTATTTTGGCAATCACGACAATCCCAGAATTCTTTCTCGATTGGGCGATACAAGGGTCTATCACAAACAATCGGCGACCCTCCTCGCTACGGCTTTACTCACGCACAGAGGCACGCCAGGCATCTATCAAGGCGACGAAATTGGCATGACGAATTGCCCGTTTGAAGATATTTCAGAACTCAACGATGTACAAGTAGTGAATGCCTATCAAGCTTTAGTCATAGACAAAAACGCTGATAAAGAACTGTTTTTAAAAGCCACCAACCACATTGCACGCGACCACGCACGCACACCTATGCAATGGCAAAATACCCAAAATGCGGGTTTTACTGTGGGGGATAAAACGTGGTTGAAAGTGAATCCAAACTATGCGGCTATCAATGTCGCCGATGCTCGTAAAAACACGGATTCCGTTTGGCATTTTTATAAAAAAATGATTCAATTCAGAAAAAACAACCCTGTTTTGGCCTATGGTGCTTTTGAAGACCTTGCGCCAATGGATGAAAATATATATGCTTTTACACGCACTTTGAGCGACGATAAACTTTGGGTTGTTTGCAACTTTTCAGATGAAAAACAAATTTTCAATTTACGACAAATTCAAGATTGGAAATCAAAAACAGTATTGATTTCCAATTATTTATCTCAAAATACTGAGGGGGGTATAAACAATGTTTTAACTTTAGAACCTTATGAAGCCATGGTTTTTAAATTGTAACAGTCCTTTTTTTTTTGACTGATGCAAATATTAAAGGATGCTAACACAACAAGAAACCCAAACCTTTGTTAAACTCTAAATTTATTCTTATCAAACCAACTTTACATTCATAAAAATGAAAAAGCTCTTCAAAATAATAGGCTACGTCCTATTAACCCTCGTCGTGCTGCTCGGTGCAGCATTTTTTATGTTCAACGAAAAACTACCCATAGGCGTAAAAGGCGTAAAAGCAGAAGCTTTGGCTCAAAAAATGATTCAAGCGGTCAACAAAACGGCTTGGGATTCTACACATTTCATCCGTTGGGCTTCGCGGGCGGGTAATACCATTGTTTGGGATAAACAACGCAATTTGGCACAAGTCGAATGGAAAAACAATAAAGTGCTGTTGGACATCTACAAGGTTTCAGGCAAAGCTTGGGAAAATCAAACTGAAGTAGCAGGCCCCAAAAAAGCGAAAGATTTAGTTGAAAAAGCCTACAAAATCTTCATAAATGATGCTTTTTGGCTCAATCCTGTCGTTAAAATTTACGATGAAGGTGTCACACGCAGTCTTGTTATTTTGGCAGATGGTAGGGAGGGGTTGCTTGTGTCCTACGCCTCGGGCGGTGTGACGCCTGGTGATTCTTATTTGTGGTTGGTTGATGCCCATGGACTGCCAACTGCTTGGAAATTATGGGTTAAAGTCTTACCGCTCGGTGGCATCGAAATGAGTTGGGAAGATTGGATAACGCTGCCAACAGGTGCGAAAGTGGCGACCATGCACACAGGAAAAGCAACAGGTGCGAAGATTCCATTGACGAATGTCAAGTCGGCAGCGCGTTTGGAAGAATTGGGCTTAAATGAAGACCTTTTCTCGATGATTCAATAAGATTATTTCCACAAAATACTGAGGGGGGTTACAATAGGAATAGTATCTTTGCGTATAGTATAAAAATACTTGTTCATTTAATCATGTAATATTTTCTATGAAAAGTATCTTAAACAGTTGGTCAACCGTTATTCTGTTGTGTTTGACAATTGGTCTTGCACCATTCTTTCCAGAACCGCATCTTTTGGGCAAACTTAAGTGGGTAATGGGGGATGCCGTTGGCATGCAGCCGATGGATTGGTTCGATTTGTTGATGCATGGTTTTCCTTATGTCTTATTGTTAAGACTCATATTCATTAAAATAATAATAAAAGATAATCAATGAAAAAATTACTTTTTAGTTTAATGCTCGGTATTACGTTTCTTACGACCACCGTTTCTTGTCAAAATGCCACAAAAAACACAGCGCAAAATACGGCACAAGCAGCAACGCAAACATCACCCGATTTAAGTACAGCAGATTTTCAAAAAAAGTTAGCCGTAGAAAAGAATGCACTTATTCTGGATGTCAGAACACCACAAGAATACGCCAACGGTCATTTGCAAAATGCCACAACCATCAACTTTTTCGATACCGATTTCAAGGAGAAAGTCAATAAATTGGACAAAAACAAGCCTGTTTACGTCTATTGTGCTGTTGGCGGACGCAGTGCAAAAGCGACTAAAATCCTGCAAGAATCAGGTTTTAAAACGGTTTATAACCTCTTAGGTGGATTCAATGGCTGGTCAGCAGCGGGACTGCCTTCGGTGAAATAAAAACAACCTGCGTCAAGTTTTTCGAGCTTGACGCAGGTTTAGAATAAATACTGAGGGGGTGCTTTTTTATTTTGTCGCACAAGTTGACATACCAAAAACACTGTATAGTGGACAAAACTTGACCATACCTGTTACAGCAAAAATGACTGTCGCCACGAGAAGGACAATGCCCAAAGTACCCGTGACTGTACCCGTAAAATAAAGAGCCGCCATGACAAGGGCTAATACCCAGCGGACATTTCGGTCAAGAGAAGACATATTCTGTTTCATTTCTTAGTTTTTAATTTTGTTAAATAATCAAACAAAATTGGTTTGTTTTTTAAGGAAAACCGATGATATTGGTCACTACACAAGCAAATTAATATTGGTATGGCTATGAAAACACATTCAATATACCCGCAATTAAATTTACCTTTGAGCCATTCATTTATAAATTAAAAAAACATTATGAAAAAAATCATTCTCCTATTCGTTCTTGGTCTTATCGTTTCGACCCCCTCAGTATTTGCGCAAAAAGTGGTCAGTACAAAGGCACATAAAGCCCTTTTTCACTTGACGAACAACGATACTTTGGTGCATAAAGCCATGATAAAGCAAATAAACAACACATTGACGGCGGGTCCCAATACCAAAATCGAAGTCGTTTGCCACAACAACGGCATCGAAATGCTGATGACTGCAAAAACACATCAAGCCAAAGCTATCGCAGAATTGAAAGCCAAAGGCGTTGTTTTTGCCGCTTGTGAAAATACGATGCGTGAACGCAAAATAGAGAAATCGGAAATTTTGCCAGAAGCTATATACGTGCCATCGGGTGTATTTGAAGTGATATTAAAACAAGAGCAAAAATACAGCTACATCAAAGCAGGGTTTTGAGAAAAGCAGTTAGGGTAAAATAGGCATAATGGGTTTAAATGCTTGTAATTAGCGTATTTTTGCGATATTTGCGTTCATTTTAATAACCAATTTTGATATTATCGAACATCCAACACCTATAATGCACGATAAGTTGCTGCCTTTTCACGTTGCAAATCTCATTTTAGATGAGTACAACCGCTATCACAATCGTTTCAGAGGCATCAATAAATTAGCCAAATTGCGATTCGAAAGCCGCGACTGGCATGGTTTGCAAGCCGACCAAACGGAGCGTTTGACCCTTTACCGTCAAGCGGTTAGCGACACACGCAATAGGCTGTCGGAAATGCTCGCAGACCGTTTTAAAGACCGCGACACTTGGCGTGCATCAAAGGCTATGTACGAAGAATTGGTACTCAACCTCTACTATAAAGACATTGCAGAGACGTTTTTCAACTCTGTTTATCGCCATATTCACAAAGGTTTGAGCGTTGACCGAGAATTGATGTTTGTTTTGCCTCCGCATGATAAAATGGCGTTTCGGTCGGCAAGACCGATTTATCATACCTATCGAGGTTTCCCGACAACTAAAACATTTGTCACCCAACTGCTAAAAGATTTCAGATTCGACGCACCTTATGAAGATTTTGAACGCGATATTGATTTAGTGTCCAATGCCATCCGCCAAAATTTGTTTTCAAAATACAAACCTGATGCTGATACGCGGATGGAGGTTTTGCGTTCTGTTTTTTATCGCAACACAGGTGCATATCTTGTTGGAAGAGCGTTTTTAGGGGGCAAAATTCACCCGTTCATCATTCCTTTTTTGCATGAAGAGCATGGTGTATATGCCGATGCTTTACTATATGAATACAATCATGTCGCTTCTATTTTCACCTATTATCGCTCTCATTTTTTAGTTGAAGTGGATATTCCAAGCGAGATGGTTGAGTTTCTGAAATCCATTGTTCCACATAAACCTTTGAGTGAATTATATACGACTTTGGGCTTTGAGAAACACGGCAAAACAGAGATGTATCGCAACTTTTTGCAACAATTAGAAGAAAAGCCAGCAGAACAATTCGACTTCGCTCCAGGGATAAAAGGTATGGTGATGTCTTGTTTTACTATGCCTACATTCAATATGGTTTTTAAGGTCATCAAAGACAATTTTGCGCCCCCAAAAAATACATCTGAAAAAATTGTCAAACAAAAATATGCACTCGTTACGCAACATGACCGCGTCGGGCGATTGGCAGACACCCATCTTTTTGAAAATTTTGTCGTCGAAAAAGACCGTTTTACGCCTGAATTGCTTGCGGAATTGAAAAAAATCGCTAAATCAAAAGTTAAACTAAAAGGAGATTTTGTAGAAATCAAGCATCTTTATGTTGAGAAAAAAATGATGCCACTCAATCTGTATCTCGAAAACGCATCCTCCGAAGATATGCGTGATGTGCTCAATGACTATGGCAAAGCCTTGAAACAATTGGCGGCTGCCAACATTTTTCCGGGCGATTTATTGATGAAAAATTTTGGTGTCACTCGCCTAAAACGGGTCGTTTTTTATGATTATGATGAAATTGAATGGATAACCGATTGTCATTTCCGAGATATTCCGCAATCACGGAGTCACGACGACGAAATGTCGAGCGAGGCATGGTACTATGTGGGTGAAAAAGACATTTTCCCCGAAGAATTTCCGCCTTTTCTGTTTACAAATATCGAACAAAGGGCTTTTTTCCTCCAAAAACATCCCGAACTTTTCACTGCCCGTTATTGGAATGAAGTAAAGGAACGGCTCAAAAAAGGCGATATTATTGATGTTTTTCCTTATCCAGAATCATTGCGGTTTGGGTCAGAAGGTTGGAAAAGTGTTTGATTTTAGTCAAATTAGTAATGAAAAGCCGTTTTGGTAAACATCAAGACGGCTTTTTCCATTACTTTCGTAATCCGTAGTTGGGATTTTTTTCCTGACGACATAAATAATAAAAAATCCATGCTATACGATAACCACGGCAGAATCATCAATTACGTCCGCCTTGCGGTAACAGACCGTTGCAACCTGCGCTGCTTTTACTGTATGCCCGAAGAAGGCATTGACTTTGTGCCACGCCAAGTTTTGATGAGTTATGAAGAAATGCTGCGCATGATGCGCGCAATGGCAAAGGTCGGCATCGAAAAAGTAAGGATTACAGGCGGCGAGCCGTTTGTACGCAAAGATTTGATGCTTTTACTGAGGGGTCTTGCTGAAACCGAAGGTATCAAAACGATAAATCTAACCACAAACGGCACATTAACCGCCCCTTTTGTACCTGAATTGAAAGCATTGGGCATCAAATCCGTCAATTTGAGCCTTGATACACTCGACCCAAAACGTTTTTATGAAGTCACCCGCCGCGATGAATTTGCTAAGGTTTGGAAAACGTTTGAATTGCTTTTGAAACACGACATCAAGGTTAAAATCAACTCCGTTGTCATGGAAGGTAAAAACGATGTGGACTTGATACCGATGGTTGAATTAACCAAAAACTATCCTGTTTCTGTTCGTTTTATAGAGGAAATGCCGTTCAACGGTGGCGAAGCACATTACGATAAATTACATTGGCATTGGCAACGTATTTTGGATAAAATCAAGGAATTTTACCCAGAAACGTATAAAATTGAAGACGAACCGCACTCTACTTCCTACAATTATGGTATTCCAGGACATCAAGGTACGGTCGGTATCATCGCTGCATACAGCCGCACCTTTTGCGGCACGTGCAATCGGATTCGCATAACGCCTCAAGGCGTTTTGAAAACCTGTTTATACGATTCGGGTGTGATGAATTTGAAAGACTTGATGCGCGAAGGTGCTACTGACGAGCAACTACAAGTGGCTTTGCAAGACGCTTTAAACAACCGCGCAAAAGATGGTTTTGAAGCCGAAGCAAATCGTTTTATGGGTATGGGTGCGATGGAAAGTATGACGACGATTGGGGGATAAATATCTATTTTCACTCTTTTTTATTATCAGAAGGCAGTTCGTCGGGCTTATCGCTTCCTTTCAAACCCAAAAAATTATCCGTCGAAACGACTTTAATCCCTTTTTCTCTTTCAAGCCGTAAACGGGCATCGGAGGCAATACTACCGCCATAAGCTGCCGCTTCATGGTTTTGGTCAAACCCTTTGGCATCGTCTTTAACAATAATTGAACGGGTAACTTCTTCGCTCAAAGCTGTAAAAACAAGCTCTAAGGGAGTCATGTGGTCTCGTAAATTTTCTTTTTCTAAACCTTTCAATTCACTGTGTTCGCTCGGTGTCAATCCAAAAGTTCCTTTTGCGATGACGGCGGTTAAAATACTGTATTCATGCCCTTCTTTGACACCTCTATTTTTCCATTCTTCCGTTAATGCTTTGCGGGTTTCGATGCTTTGAATACGCCTTTGAATCCACTCGATTGGATAACCTTTCGCCTTATAAATTTCTGCTTGCCTTGCCGTTAAAAGTTCTGGATTCTCCGTTTCATCAATCGCTTGTTTACCTAAAGAAGCCAACCACATCTTCAAAGGCTCTGCTTTTGGAGAAGGAACTGACATGATGATACGAAAAACGCCTTCGGTATTGGCGCAATCCGTTAGCCGTTGTTTACCGTCAGCCGCTTTCATTTTCAACCTCCTACAAATTGTAGGGAGTTGATTATCTCTTAGTTTAATCGTCGTCCAATAATTTGATGGGTCATTAGAATCTGACAATATCCCAATAACATCTACAACAGAAAAATACCATTGTTCTTTAAGCCAAATTTTTCTAATTTCTTTACCTTCAAACGGAGTCAATTTGTTGTCATTCATTGATTTATGATTTGATTTTAAAATTATAATGTTTAAATTTTATTGATTAAAAGGCAACTATTTAGGTCGTAAAGGTAACACGGGTTTTAACCCGTGATGTTGCTCGTAATTAGTGTAAAATGTTGTTTTTTTAAGTATTATGAAACAGTTATCAACTAAAATTTAAGGTATAAAGCGGGACTATAACTTTAATTTGGAGGCTATCACGGGTTGAAACCCGTGTTACGTTCACGATGTTCATACAAATATAGCACTTTTACTGAGAGGGTCAAATTGCAACACTTTTTCCAATAAACCCCAAAACATCCTCAACTGTCAAGTCAGTATAATCATTTATAAACTTCACCACATTCGACAAGTGTTCAAATTCAACACGTTTATGTGTTGTCAACACAACAATAACAGGGCAACCTGCATTAAAAGCTGTTGTTGCACCTATCGGTGAATCCTCAAAAATAAGGCAATTACTGAGGGGTATGCCCATGCCTGCTGCCGCTTTTTCAAAGACTTCGGGATTGGGTTTTCCAAGAGAAACATCAGCAGAATTGACCACTTTTTTGAAAAAAGGGTGTAAATTGAGATTATACATCACAAAATTGACATTGCCTGGAGGCGCAGCCGTGCCGATACTGAGGGGTATGTTTTTGGATAGACAATCGGTCAAAAAGGCTTCTAAACCGTCTATCAATTTCAGTTCTGGTAAAAAAACTTGACGATAACGTTCCTCTTTTTCCCAAGCGATTTGTCGCCTTTGTTCGGGCGTAAAGCGGTCGCCAAAAAGCCGTTCAATGATTTCTTCATTTTTGCCATGAATGGTTTGATGCACTTCTTCGAGCGACATTTCCAAGCCTAATTCACGTAATTTAATTTGCCAAGCGCGGTGGTGCGTCATCATATTGTCCACCATCGTGCCGTCCATATCGAAAATAAAAGCGTTTTGCATAAATTGAATTTTAAGAAAGTTCGCAGCTACTTAGCTGTGCTAAGTATTTGGCTATCATGTAGTTAAGAAAGCTCGTAGCTACTTAGCTGTGCTAAGTATTTGGCTATCATGTAGTTAAGAAAGCTCTTCGGGTTTATCACTTCCTTTCAAGCCTAAATAATTTTCACTAGAAATGACTTTAACGTTTTTTTCTTTTTCCAACCGTTCCCTTGCATTTCCCGTAAAAGTTCCGCCTTGTACAGCGGCATCATGGTTTTCGTGAAAACCTATTGCATTGTCATTTATCGCTATTTGCCGCGTTACTTCTTCACTCAATGACGTAAAAATCAATTCTAAGGGAGTCATGTGGTCTCTAAGGTTCTCTTTCTCTAAACCTTTCAGTGTACTATGCTCCGATGGCGTTAAACCGAAAGTATGCTTTGCTATGGTTGCCGTTAAAATACTGTATTCCTGCCCCTCTTTTACGCCCCTATCCTTCCACTCATCGGTCAATCGTTTGCGTGTATTGATGGACTGTATGCGCTCTTTAATCCACTTGTCATCATGTCCTTTGGCTCGATAAATCTCTGTCATTCGCTCAAACGACAATTCAGGATTTTCGGCTTCTTCAATCGCTCGTTTACCTTGTTCGGCTAACCACAACTTCAAAGGCTCTGCATTAGGTGAAGGTACAGACATGATTATCCTAAAAATGCCTTCTGTATTGGCGGCATCTTGTTTATATTTTTTACCATCGCTGGCTTCAAATTTCAGTCCGTAACAATTTGATACGAACTCATTTCCGCTTTCTGCCAATAAGCGTTTTTTTAAATTTCGCCAATAGGCTTTCGGGTCTTTACTTTCCGTTAAAATACCAATGATGTCAGATACATTAAAGTACCATTGTTCTTCAAGCCAAATTTTTCTAATTCCTTTACCTTCAAACGGAGTCAATTCGTTGTTATTCATTGATTTATGATTTAATTTTCAAATTATAATGTTTAAATTTTATTGAATAAAAGGCATTCTTAAAACGTTGTTCATACAAAAATAATACTTTTTACTGAGGGGGGGTAATTACAAGCAAAGGAAAAATTAAACCCGCCGCTTCAAATAAGTCCCATAATTCGGCAGCCTTACCTCATATTCTTCATGCATCAAAGGCGAAGTCATTAGAAAATCGGCTGTCGCACGGTCACAAGCGAAGGGGATATTCCACACCACACCCAAGCGCAACAAGGCTTTGATATCAGGGTCATGTGGCTGTGCTTCCATCGGATCCCAAAAGAAAATCATACAATCAATACGGTTTTCAGCAATCATTGCGCCTATTTGTTGGTCGCCACCGAGAGGACCACTCAGTAAGCGAATGACGGGTTGTTCCAAAGCCTCTTCAATCAGTCGCCCAGTCGTGCCTGTGCCATAGAGTTCATGGTTGGCTAAAATAGCTTTGTTATAGATTGCCCACTCTATGAGTTCGGGCTTTTTATTGTCGTGGGCGATGAGGGCAATGCGCTTTTTGGCAGCAAGTGTACGGGTTTCGGGTGTATTTAAATTGCTCATTTTCTTATTTTTAGTGCAAAAATACGATGGTTACAGGCATTTTCAGAGGAAATGAGACATGATTATCGTTTTTGGAATAAACATAAAGTATTGATGGACTTTACAAATTAATTGACCGTGAAGGGATACCTCACGATTCTTAAATTCGTAAAATCCATCAATTTGAAGCTTAAAACTCCACTTTATAAGCCAAATTCGGTATCAAACCCAATTGATACTGCGTCAAAATCTTACCTTGTCGTTGGTCTCTATATTGCCACCCTTCATTTTGCTGATTGGTAACATTCTGCAAATCCAACTGAACAGTTGAAGAATAACGACGATGACTGCGTTTCCAATACACACTCATATCAGCTCTGAAATAGTCTTTCAAGTTTTGATTCGCATAAAAATCGAAATAGCCCCCCCTCAGTATAGTATGGAAATTCACGCCCAGAAATCGGTTTTTCAAAGCACCCATTGCCCATTCTTTACCAACCAATGCGTTAGAAATATAATGCCCATTAAAATGAGTATCAAACCATTGTGAGCCATTTTTATATTTTGCATCATACAAAGAGACATTGGCACGCCAATAAAAACCTTTGTTAAGTTGTTGCTGCACGTCTATTTCAATACCCGCATTGCGCCCTGTAATGTTTTGATTTGAACTACCATAAACACCGTCATAACCATTGAGTGTCGAATAAGAGGCTTTGAAAATCGGTTGGAAATACGCCTCTATATTTGCGATGATATTTTTTGACAAACGGAATTGGTAAGCGGCATTGATATTGTGTGATTTTGTAATGCTTTCAATATTAAATACCGTTGTTGAAAATATTTCAGCAGGAACAGAAAATATAGGAGAAACCATTTGGCTTTGCAAACTATAACCAAAAGTCAAATTTGAATTATTCGCAAAAAGATATTGGACATTTGCCGTAGGCTCTAAATTCGTTTGATTTTGTTTACTATCCTCCAAATTATTCCATTGAACCAAACGTAAACCTAAATTAGTTGACCAATTTTCAGTCCATTTTCCTTGCCATTCGACAGAAGGCTGTAACCACCAGCTTGACCGATTGGCAGGACGGATGTCATTCGTTTGACCCGCTTTGTAGGTTTGAAGATAAGTAAAATCGTCTTTTCGAGCAACAAAAGCCATTTTTAGGTTCTGTTTAGCATTAAGCGTATAATTATAAACCGATTTGATAAACAATTTTGATGGTTTATTATTAGCACTTCGAACACTCACTGGTACATTATTCAAAGAAAAGCCGACCGCAGAACGCTCATTTTCTAAAGCCGAATAAGCAACAACTGTTGACAATCGTCCACGTTGCCCCATTGACAGTTCGTGCCGCACACCGATTGCGCCCATTTTGTTTGTAAACGTGATGTCTTGACTGTCTTTATCCACTTTCCAATCCGTTCGATTTGGCAAATGTGTAAACACATTTTCACTGGCGCCATACATACCAAAGAGGTTGAAAGTACCTGCGCTTTTAGTTGGAAAGTTTAAATTAAGACTTAAATCTTGATATTGAATCTCCTCATCACCTAACGGAACGCCCATTTTTGCCAGTAATCCAATTGTTGAATAGCGATAATGCACCAAATAAGAGGCTTTTGAGTTTTTAGAAAACGCCCCCTCAGTACCCACCTCAGTACCGATGAGTCCTAAACTTATTTGTGTTTCTCGACGTTCATTATTGCCTTTTCGTAATCCAATATCCATGATAGAAGTCAACGCACCACCCATATCTGCCGACATTGAACCCTTATAAAATTGCGTCCCCGCCATCACATTAAAGCCTGGAATGAGGACACCGCCGCCATTGACTGTCGCTTGGTCGCTGCGCGTTCCTGCATTAGATAAGTGATTGGGATTGACGACCTCAGCACCTTCCAAATACCATTGAACCATATTGGGCGATGAGCCACGCACACTGATATTGTTGCCTTGGTCATTGGTCGTTGCAGCACCAGGCAAGTAAGTAATGAGCCTTGCAGGGTCATTAAAAGTAGCTGGATAACGAATCAGTTTTTCGTTTCGAATACCGTTAATGGGGTCGAAATACCGCTCACGTTGCGCCGTTACAATAAGCGTTTCCGTATTGATATTCAAGGATTTAAGCGATAAATCGAGGACAATTTCTTTTCCTGATTCCAAAAAAACATCAGGCACAATGAGAGCCTCGAAACCAACAAAACTGACACGTAAAATATGCCGTCCAACAGGTGTTTTTTCAAAACGAAACACCCCCTCAGTATCCGTCGCAGTTTTTTGACTGTCATTATCTAAAACAACTGCCGCATCAACAAGTGGCTTTTGTGTTTCTGCATCAAATACGCGTCCGCGAATCGTCTGTGTGATTTGAGCATATGACGAAGAAGAATTTAACAATAAACAAAGAGAAAAGATAGAAACTATCCGAAATTGTAGCATTAGTTGTAGTTTTTAATTTTGAATTGATTGTTGCAAAATTAGTCAGTGAAATCGAATGCACTCATTTATTATTGTCAAAATAATATGATGATTGACTCCATGTCCATAAAAAAAGAACCGCCGAAAAATCTAAGACTTTTCGGCGGTTATTATTCTTTATATTCCTAAAATTTTTCGATTCACTTTTTCATCAGGCGCAGCCCCTGCAAAGTCATCAAACGCTTTTTCAGTGACGTTGATGATATGATTTTTGATGAAAGGCGCACCTTCTGCCGCACCTTGTTCGGGCGATTTGATACAACATTCCCATTCCAAAACAGCCCAACCATCGTAATTATATTGCGATAATTTTGAGAAAATAGACTTAAAATCTACTTGTCCATCGCCCAAACTGCGGAAACGACCTGCACGATTCGTCCAATCTTGATAACCACCATAAACGCCAACTCGACCTGTTGGGTTAAATTCAGCGTCTTTGACGTGGAACATTTTGATGCGCTCATGATACAAATCAATGTATTCGAGGTAGTTCAATTGCTGCAAAACGAAGTGACTTGGGTCGTAAAGTATATTCGCTCGCTTATGATTTTTCACTTTATCAAGGAACATCTCGAAGGTAATACCGTCGTGCAAGTCTTCACCTGGGTGAATTTCGTAACAAACGTCAACGCCGCTTTCGTCAAATTTATCCAAAATCGGCTTCCACCGTTTTCCCAATTCGGTGAAACAAGTCTCCACCAAACCTTGTGGGCGTTGTGGCCAAGGATAAACGGTATGCCACATCAGGGCTCCGCTAAAAGTAGCATGTGCCACAAGTCCTAAGTTTTCGCTTGCTTTTGCAGCCCAAAGTAATTGTTGAACTGCCCATTTTTGACGTTCCACAGGTTTGCCTTTGACTTCATCAGGTGCAAAATTGTCGAACATCGTGTCATAAGCCGGATTGACAGCGACGAGCTGCCCTTGCAAATGCGTCGAAAGTTCTGTGATTTGTAAGCCAAAACTTTGGATTTTACCTTTCAATTCATCGCAATATGTCTTGGATTCGGCTGCTTGTTTTAAGTCAATCAAGCGGCTGTCCCAAGTTGGGATTTGAACACCGATATAACCTAAGCTGGCTGCCCACTGGCAAACGCCTTCGAGTGTATTGAACGGTGCGGTGTCGCCCATAAATTGAGCGAGGAAAATGGCTGGACCTTGAATCGTTTTCATAAAATAAAGATTGGATTTTAGTTATTGTTTTTTACCCCCTCAGTATAGTGAGATGATTTTAAGGTAAAAGTAAAAAAAACGGCTCATTCTTTACTTGGAATGAGCCGTTTTTATTGTCAATATTCGGCAATCAACGTTTCTGTTTCAAAACAAAAGCGTTCCAACATGCCAAAAACCTCAAAATACTGAGGGGTCTATTTGGCATATTGGAACGCTGTGTGAAGATGCTTTTCCTTAGGATTTAATCCATATCACCCATTGGGTAATAAATTCTTTCGTACAACTCGACGAGTTCGCAAATCAGTTCGCGTTCGTCAATGTCGTTACAAACGACGAAATCTTGGTGCATCAGGTTGTGTACTTTTTGCAGTGCAATATCGTATTGCTCCTGTACGCGCATCGAGTCCAACATAATTTGTAAATTTTAGGCGATAGTTATAAATTAAAGTTTAATGACTCGCTAAAATTACACCATTTTTATGAAAGAAGGAGAATTAAAATGCAAAAATCACTAAAAACCAGTCATTTTGTTTGTTTCAACTCCTCTTTTGCCGTTTTTTGTTCTTAATCAACCGCAACCCACTGACCCTTTTTGTTGGACTCGACGACTTTATAAATAAATTTCATACCTCTAACACCGTCCGATACTGAGGGGTAGTCATACATCGGGTCGTGCGGTTGACCGTCTAAATGTGCCTGTATATGCTTCGCAAAATTGCGATAGACATTAGCGAATGCTTCTAAATAACCTTCTGGATGGCCACCTGGAATACGTGTATGTGCATTGGCTACTTCGGGTGGTGTCATGGCGGGATAAAGAAAGCCTTGCCCAGTTCGCAGAATCTCTTTGGGTCTATCTATCCATTTGATTATCAAAGAATTAGGGTTCTCTTGATGCCATTCTAATGCGCCTTTTTCACCCCAAATACGGATATTTAAACCGTTCTCCTCCCCTACTGATATTTGCGAACAATGTAAAATACCCTTTGCACCATTGTCAAAACGGAGCAAAACATTGGCATCATCATCTAATTGCCGTCCTTCAACGAAAATGGTCATATCTGCAAAAAGTTCCTTGATTTTTAAGCCTGTGATATACTCAGCAAGGTTTTCAGCATGAGTCCCAATATCGCCTAATGCTCCCGCAATACCTGATTTTGAAGGGTCGGTGCGCCAAGCGGCTTGTTTTGAATCTTCATCTTCTAACTTTGTAGCAAGCCAGCCTTGTGGATATTCGACAACAACCTTTCTAATGTTACCAATATCTCCGTTTTTGACCATAAATCGGGCTTGTTTGACCATCGGATAACCCGTATAATTATGCGTCAAAGCGAACAACATACCTGATTTTTCAACGATTTTCTCCAACTCAAAGGCTTCTTCGAGGTTGAAACTGAGGGGTTTATCGCAAATCACATGAAAGCCATTTTCTAAAGCCATTTTTGTCGGTGCAAAGTGTACATGATTCGGTGTCACGACACTCACAAAGTCCATGCGCTTGTCTGCGGGCAATTCTTTTTCCGATTTTATCATAGTTTCAAAATCAGGATACACCCTTCTGGGGTCAATATATAATGCCTCACCTGAACGACGTGACCTTTCTGCATTACTTGAAAATGCGCCGCAAACGAGTTCTATTTGTCCATCTAAGGCCGCTGCCATGCGGTGAACACCGCCAATAAATGCGCCTTCACCACCACCAACCATGCCCATTCTTAATTTCCTTGACATATCTTTTGTATTAAATTTTATTAAAAATAAATTTAACACATAGTCACATAGCATACATAGCTTTTTTTTAAAAAAATGAATAAAAAGCTATGTATGCTATGTGACTATGTGTTAAACCGCAACCCAAGCCTGTTTTTTATTACTTTCCAAAATACGTTCACAAATCAACAATTCCCGATAGCCATCTGCAAATGTCGGGAAAGTAGGATTTGCTGGTTGCTTACCTTCTGCAATAGCCGCATAAACCTCTTTGAACATTTGCTTTGAGGTATCTGGAAAGCCTTCATTGTGTCCGCCAGGGAACGACATTAAGGCGCGTGCTTCGGGATATGCCAAAGACGGGTCGCGCATCAATGACTGATTATAACCGTCACGATTGCCAATCCACATTTCGTTTGGTGATTCAGAATTGAACGCAAAAGTCTTTTTTGAGCCTGAAATCTCTAATTTTAATTGGTTTTTGCGACCCGCAGAGACTTGCGAAACCGTTACAGAGCCCCGATTACCATTGTCAAAACGAAGCATAACATTGGCGTGGTCTTCTGTCGTAATTGGCACATCGGCGTAGTCTTCAGGTTGCAACATTTTGCCAGAATATGTTTCAACTGCTTTCAAAGGTTTTTTACGTGTTTTGTGGATGGTGTTAAAATCCGCCATCACTTCCACTGTTTTCAAGCCTGTGATATACTCAATCACGTCCATCAAATGTGAGCCAATATCTGCAATTGCCCTTGAATCACCCGATTTATCAGGCTCTAAACGCCAGTTATAATCGGTTTCATAGAATAACCAATCTTGCAAATATGAACCGATTATGGAATAGACATCACCCAAGTCGCCCTTTTCACGCATCGTTTTCATCTGACGCACCAACGGATAGTAACGTAAATTGAAATGCACCGCATTGACCAAACCTGTTTGTGCTGCCAAAGCCACCAATTCCTCTGCTTCGTGCAAGTCTTTTGCCAATGGTTTTTCACAAATCACATGTTTACCAGCCAATAAAGCGGCTTTTGATTGCGCAAAATGTAGGAAATTAGGCGTACAAATATGCACCGAAGTAATATCGTCCTGCTTCAATAAATCGTCGAAAGTATAGGCGCGAGCGATGCCTAATTGTGCTGCTTTTTCCTTTGCCAACTCAATTGTCACTTCGCACAAAGCGGCAACTTCTACATTTGGCAAACGGCGTAAGGCTTCTATATGTGCCGGTCCGATGAACCCCGTTCCGACTACGCCGACTTTAATTTTTTCCATGTTTGAGTTTTAATTAGTTTTTTATAAAAATTGAAATTATCCATTAATATACTGAGGGGGTGCTTTTAAAGCATTGACTATCAATAAAATATGTTGAATAAATATGTTTCCCACTTCTTGTAAATTTGATTAAGCATACTTTACTTTGTAGCTTAAATGACCGTCTAATATGAGAGAACTTGATGAATATGTTCATGCACGTTTGCAAGATGAACTTCGCAAAATACGCCGAGATTTTTCAGCAATAATGCCTGAATTAAACGATATTTACACATTTATTCAATTAGAAGAAATCTAAAAAATAATCATGTCAACACAAATCATTCATACAAATTTTCGTTCTTTTGATGCAACAGATATCAATCTGATGCTCGATACTCTTTTGGTGCACGATTCTGGAAATCAAGCATCTTATGAAAAACAACTGATTACATTAGAAGCCTTCAAAGAGTTTGTACTCAAATTTATAGATATTGAATCTATGCCTACTCGTGAAGCCAAAGCTTCTTATATCCGTTTTTTATCCAAAATTACAGAAAATATTGAATCTCTTGAAATCCTTACAGGCAAAGTAACAATAGAAGAAATCAAAGCCGCAGGAAAGTCTTTCGCAAGAAAAACACAATTTGCAGTAGGTATTTATGACTAAAATACCCTTTTATACTGAGGGGTCCCTTTTCCCATAAATTTCAAACAACTGTTCTGCCCAACTGCGAATCTCTGCGGATTTTACTAAATATTCTTTCCAATCTGCTTGAATCCCTTCTTCACCATACAAAATACCTGCTAATCCACCTGCTACTGTGCCTGTTGTATCGGTATCGCTGCCCAAATTAACGGCTTTCAAAGTCGTTTCTGCATAATTATTTGATGTCAATAAACACCAAATACTGGCTTCCAAAGTATGCAAAACATAGCCCGATGATCTGATTTCTGACTCTTCACATTTAGAAATGTCTTGTTTTAAAAGACGTTTGAACAGGTTTATTTCCTTTTCAGAAATATTTTTTGTTTTTAAAAAATCGGAGATACTGTTTTGTAACTCATTGTAAATCAAAAACTTATCTTTCCCTTTTAATAGTTGTAAGGCAAATTCTATATAATAAAAACAAGACACTACCGAGCGAATATGAGCATGTGTTATTTTAGAAACGGCTGCAACGATGTCAAAACGTTCCTCAATTGTCTTATTGTTCAAAGCAAAAACTAAGGGCAACGTTCGCATTAAAGAACCATTACCGTTGGCATCTTCGTCCGTATCGCCCGAATTTTCAGGCGGTGTACCCCTCAGTAAATTGCTGATTGTATGGAGTGTCGTGTTGCCAATATCAAACACTTGACCATGCGGAGTCATATAAGACTCAGTGTACCAAAGGCAGAATTTTTGAGCAATATCGTTCAAGTCAACCGTCCTTTTTTCTATCAAACTGGCTAAAATACAAAACGCCATCGAACTATCATCTGACCAAGTGCCACGCGGTTGATGATGCACACCAAACGCACGCATATCCACGACAGGAAATCGGCGCAAAGTTTCCCTTGATGTGAACTCAACAGGAACGCCCAAAGCATCGCCTATTGCCAAACCCAAAATACTGCCTATGACTTTTGATTGATTCATAAATAATTGATATTCAATCTTTTATTTCTTCATAAAAGATGATTACAATTGCTGAGATAAGCTCTTAGGAAATGATGAATGACGAATTTTCAACAAAATTGCAAATTCATCATTCATCATTTATAATTCATCATTCCCCTAAGCGGCTTTAGCCTTTTTTTGCCAAAAATATAAAATTGTAAAAGCAAAAACCAAAATCAAAGGGAACATGACCATCGTTGATAATGTCGCCTGTCCCGCTGCCAATTCCATTTCATCGCCTGTAAGCCCTGCAGCTGTTTTTGCAGCTTTTGCATCGTCAATCCATTTACCAATAATGGGTTGAAAAACCGAAGTTGAAAACATACCGATACCGCCTAAGATTGACATACCTAATGCACCACTTAAAGGCACTTTTTCAGCAATAAAACCGACCATGTTGGGCCAGAAATAAGCGACACCTAAGGCAAAGAAAATAGCTGCCACATAAGTCATACCACCCGTAGAAGTGCTTAATAAATAAATGCCGATGGTCGCAAGAACGGCAGAACCGAGTAAAACGCCCGTTTGGTCAAAGCGATGCACAATCTCACCACCGAAGTATCGGGCGACCGCCATCAGTCCTGTAATCAATGCCAAAATGAGCATCGGACTAGCACCTGATTTGCTCATAATTAAGCCTGTCCATTGTTGCGGTCCAAACTCTGTGATAGCCGTCAATGCCATACAGCCAAACATAAATATATACAAAGGCGTTGCCATTGCTTTAAGGTTTTCACCGATTGAAGTAACGCCTTCTGTTTTAGGCTTAGGAAATTCTTGACCCCAAAACAAGTAAGCATAGATAATCGTCGGAATCAAAATAAACCAAATTTGAGCTTGCCAGCCCATATTGGCATCTGTCATAAACTTAGAAATCAAACTGCCGACAACGATACCGCCCGGAAACCACATGTGGAAACGGTTCAACATTTTGCTCATTTGAGAGCCTTGATAAGCATCTGCAATCATTGGATTACAAGCCGCTTCTGTACAGCCATTACCAATACCAATTAAGAAAGTAGAAACCAAAAGACCTGTATAACCGCCTAATACTTGCGGATAAAGCGTCAAAATAATACCCAAAGCATGACAAACAAAAGCTGTCATCATGATTTTTTTAGGCCCAACGGTGTGGTAAACAAGACCACCAATAATCATTGAAATTGGGAAACCCAGAAACCACATGGAATTGATGAAACCTAATTGCTCGCCAGATAAGTTAAAGTCAGTCGCCAGTTGCGGCAAAATACCTGCACGAATACTGAATGAGAATGCCGTTGTGATTAGGGCAAAACAGCTTCCCAGAAAAAGACGATTGTTGTTAATGTTAGACATGATTTTTCGAATTGATTGTATTTTTAAATAACTTTTTGATACGCTCAAAAGTAGCTATTTTCTGCAATTGACCAATTGTTCTACCGTCATTTTTCTTGATTTGGAAAATTTTATTTTGAAAATGTGATTTTGACACTTAATAATGCCCTAAAAAGAGACAAAGCAGGGCTTTTACTGAGGGGGTCGAATTTCAATAAATGTCTAATTCTTGTGTTTATTGAACAAATCTATCATCGCTGCTGTCATCGCAATTACGCCAGTTCGTATGGTTTGAGGCGGATATGGATTGAACTGTGGATGATGCAAAGACGGCAAAAAAGCCGTCGAATCGCCTATTTTTTCGTCAAATTTTGAAGGATTGACCGAACCCAACCACGTCAAAGCAAGTGGTATTTCCCCACCCAAACCATAAGAAGCGAAGTCTTCTCCAAAAGTATAAGGTGGCTCTTGTCTGACATTTTCCGCACCTAAAACATGAGTAAAAGTCTTTTCCATTTTTGACACCAAATCAGGGTCATTTATGAGCGGCTTTGTAATATACTCCCGTTCTGAAATGACTGGAAACATATCCGATGGTAAACCAGAAGCGGCGGCTTCACTGTTGCAAATACGCTGAATTGCGGCTAAAATTTGTGCATAAATAGGGTATGAAAACGCTCGGACAGTGAGTTTTAAATCAACTTCTGATGGCAAAACGTTGTGGTTTTCACCCCCGTGTATCATACAAACCGACACGACGGCTGGCTCAAATGGATTGATTTCACGACTCACTATGGTTTGCAAACGCATAATGATGGCGGCTGCCAACACAATCGCATCAACGGCAGTCACAGGATAACCGCCATGTCCACCCACGCCTTTGACCTTAATATCCAACATCTGAACCAATGCCAAAGTACGTCCCTTCACAACGCCTACTGTACCACTTCGTAAGGTTGGCGAAACATGATAAGCCAAGCATAAATCGGGTTTTGGGAAACGTGTAAACAAGCCATCATCAATCATTTTTTGACTGCCATTGAAAAACTCTTCGCCAGGTTGACAGACAAAAACGGCTGTTCCTTGCCATTTCTCTTTCAATTTTGCCAAATTTCGAGCAATACCAATCAAATTTGCGGAGTGCATCGAGTGCCCACATTGATGCCCACGTCCTTCGATTTTTGAAGCCCAAGCCTCTCCCCTATCATCACGGACAGGCAAAGCGTCCATATCGCCCCGAAACATAATGGTTGGTCCTTCGCCATTTTTCAAAACGCCCACAACGCCCGTTTTTGCGACCCCCTCAGTAACTTCATAACCTGCGGCACGCAATTCTTCGGCTTGTCTCTTTGCCGTTTGGAAAGTGTCCATGCCGAGTTCGGGGTTTTGATTGTAGTGACAAAAAAGGTCAAAAAGGTGAGAATAATCTAATTCAGTTAATTGCCGAATATGGTTAATTGTTTGATTATCAATATCTTGAGAACTCATAATTTTCTTTTTATGGTAAATAATTAGGTTGACACGAATTTCACTAATTACACGAATTTAATTCTTTTCAAGATGACAAAAATTCGTG
>JANLQI010000222.1:0-1828 GCA_031367705.1 Saprospiraceae bacterium
TGATGGACAAAATGATGGAGATGTGTAAAACAGATTCCGCTATGTGCAAAATGATGATGGACAAAACAATGGCGATGTCTGCTGCCGACTCTTCAATGTGCAAAATGATGATGACTTCGATGAAAGCGCATCCTAATTTGATGAAGGCAATGGAGGGTATGAATGACATGAAAATGAACAAAAAGAAGTAAAAACAATGAATTCATTCACACTTTAAAATCAAAAATTATGATGTCTAATGGTTATCATTTTGGCGGAATGCACTTTATATGGTGGTTCATTTGGATTATTTTTATGGTGATAATTTTTGCAACACCTTACGATATTCCTGGTCAACGGAGGAGAAAAGACTCATCCCTTGATATTTTACAGAAACGATTTGCTTCTGGTGAAATCACGAACGAAGAATATCAGGAAAAGAAAACAATGCTGGAAAGTAATTCAGCTAATTAAGCAACTTGATTAAAATAATAAGATAAACTACAAAGGGTTAAAATATTGATAATCAAATCTTTATAAGCGTTTTGTGGTTTATTTTATTATTCTAAAAAAAAACATTATGAAAGTAATAAAATTGAAAACAAATATTAATTGTGGTGGCTGTATCTCATCAGTAACGCCATTTTTAAATGCCAATCCTGACATTAAAAAATGGGAAGTGGATACCAATAGTCCTCAAAAAATACTCACTGTCCAAACAGAGCATTTGGAAGGAAACGATATAAAAGCGATTATTCAAAAAGCGGGTTATAAGGCTGAAATATTACAGGAAGTGTAGTAGCCGATTAAAAATAAACGGAAATTAGTGAAACAGTAGTTTTTTTTAAAACAAAGATTAACAACGCGTAATTGAAATAAAAATATGAAGCCAAATGATAAAAATGCGGCATTGCCTACAGATAAAAGACCTTTTCGCATCTTGATTATTGCTGGGTCGGGACGGAAACAATATAACTGTCCGGGTGTGGATAGCAAAGCACGTATGTTGATGTTGAAAATGGCAGAATTACTGCCGCAGGATTGGGAAATTGATTATGAAGACTTGAGTAATGCGTACGGGCGTGCGCATATTCAAAGTTGCAATGCGTGCGTGTCCACTTCTATGGCTTTATGTGTTTGGCCCTGCAACTGTTATAGCCGCAACAGTTTTATGGAAGCTGATTTTATGTGGGATGCCAATTTGTATGCACGTTTAGATATGGCAGATGCGTGGGCAATTATTGGTCCCGTTAATTGGTATGCGCCCACCAGTAATTTAAAAGCCATGTTTGACAGGTTGGTCTGTATGAATGGTGGTAATCCTGACGAAACTTTAATTGCCCATAAAAACCCTGAAAAAGCAATGGCTTTGGAGCATACTAAAAAATGGGAAGAACTTAGTTTGAATCATTTGGAAGGCAGAACCGCTGGCTTTTTTTGTTATGGTGACCAAGGTGGCGATGAAATAGATGAAAATGGTAGCCCTAAAATCTTAAAGCATAAAGAATATTTTAATCCTAAGGAGGAGCCTTTTAAAAACATAAGAGAGGCGTACGCGCCCTTAGTTTGGCAATGCCGATATAGTGGCATCGAGGTGCCTGATAATTTGTGGCACTATGTGGACAGTGGTCTGAATAAAAAATACAGCGATAATCAGTCAGAAGATGTGATAGACGATGACAATTATATGAACCCTTTTTTTGAATGGGTTAACAATTTTTCAAGCTTCGTGGAAGCCAAAGGAAAGGTAAATCCTAACAAATATCGGGCTTACGGCTATAAACCGCCCATCAATTTATGGGATGAATTATTATCGGGCATCCGAGCCTTGAAACTTAGGTTTGGCAAG
>JANLQI010000236.1:0-13182 GCA_031367705.1 Saprospiraceae bacterium
TTTTATTTATTAAGAAAATGTAGTTTTGTTGATGAATTGGATGTAAGGAAAAATGGTTAGTTTGGAAATCTTTTCTATGGGTAAATTCATCGCAACCAAATAAAAGCTATTCATTGACTAAACGGAAAATGTAATTTAAAAAACATCAAAAATCTTAGCAGTTGAACTTGTATTAATAAAAGTTAACTTTGTCGGCTAAATACATAGCGATACAATACACAATAAAACAGAACATTTTTTATAAGACTACCAAAATAAACGAATTAAAAATCTATGGCAAATAGCAACCTTACAAAAGCAAAAAATACAAAAAATGATGAATTTTATACGCAATTCCACGATATTGAAAAAGAAATTAACGCTTACTTAGAATTCAACCCTGATGTTTTTCTGGGTAAAACAGTGCTATTACCTTGCGACGACCCTGAATGGAGCAATTTTACTAAGTTTTTTGCTCAAAATTTTGCCTCTTTTGGACTTAAAAAACTCATAAGTACAAGCTACGCACCAGATAGCAAAAGTTATAAAAGCGATTACCAACCGACTCTTTTTGAATCAAATGACCCACAATTTGATGAAGATAAAACGACGAAAAATGGTAAAATTTTCACGTTAACACACGACAAGTCGGGTGACGGTAAAATTGATGTCAATGATTTAGAGTGGCATTATTTAGAAGGTGGTGGTGACTTTAGAAGTGATGAAATAAAAAAATTAAGAGATGAAGCTGATATAATCATTACGAATCCACCTTTTTCGCTTTTTCGTGAGTTTTTAGCATGGATTACAGAAATGGATAAGCAATTTGTAATTATCGGCAATTTAAATGCAATTACGTACAAAGAGGTTTTTTCGCTTATTAAAAATGATAAAATGTGGTTGGGCAATGGTTTTCAAGCTGGAAATGCTTACTTTTCAACACCTTTTGCTAAAGAATATGCTGAAGGGGTTTATAACTCTGAAACTGGATTAGTTAAGTTTAGAAATATTTGTTGGTTTACTAATCTTGATCACGGTAGGCGACATCAACCATTGCGACTTTTATCAAAAGAAGACAATTTTAAGTTCAGTAAACACAAAGAAATAAAGGGTAAAGATTCGTATGACCATTATGATAACTATGATGCAATCGAAGTACCTTTTACCGATGCTATCCCAAGCGATTATGAAGGTGCAATGGGTGTGCCAATTAGCTTTCTTGATAAATATTCTCCTGAACAGTTTGAAATTGTTGGTCTTACATCTGGAAGAGATGAATTTGAGTGTACACCATCAAAGAAATATATAAATCCCAAACAACATAATCCAAATGGGAGTATATCAAATGGCAGTAAGGCTAATACTCGGGCTACTCTTAAACTTAAAGACATACCAACTGATATATATTACACTGCCGATAATGCAGACGCTCCACTTTCAATTGTTTACGCAAGAATTTTAATAAAACATAAGAAATAAATACATGAAAACGACCTTAAGAACCGACATTACAGTCAAAGACATTTGCGAAGGTTTTGTCTATAATGAGCTTGAAGGCAAAGGCTTATTTGGTTTATCTGGCACATTAACGATTCAGCCAGAATACCAGCGAAACTATATTTATGCAGATGGTAAAAGAGATGTAGCAGTCATTGAATCTATCCTCAAAGGCTATCCTTTGGGTTTAATTTATTTCAACAAAGTGAGTGATAATAAATTAGAAGTGCTTGACGGACAACAACGCATAACAAGTTTTGGAAGGTATGTTAAGGACAAATTTGCAGTCAAAGATGAAAATGGCATGGAGCAATATTTTAGAGGTATTGCATCTGATAAACAAGCAAAGATATTAGAAGCGAAACTGCTTATTTATGAATGTGAAGGTGAAGAAAGCGAGATAAAACAGTGGTTTAAGACCATCAATATAGCAGGTGTTCCTCTCAACCAACAGGAAATAAACAACGCCATATATTCGGGTCCGTTTGTAACATTGGGTAAAGAAGAGTTTAGCAATAGTCAAAACGCCAATATTCAAAAATGGAGTGCCTATATTTCAGGAAGTGCCAATAGACAAGAGTTTTTGGAATGTGCTTTTGATTGGGTAAGTAAAGGTGAAATTGATAAATATATGAGCCTTCATCGGTACGACACTAATATAACAGAATTAAAAAATCATTTTAACACAGTAATTGATTGGGTATCAAGTGTTTTTACCGATGTGGAGAGTGAAATGCGCGGTCTTGAATGGGGGCGTTTGTATGAAGAACACAACAAAAAAACCTATAATCCACAAGAGGTATCAGAGAAAGTAAAAGAACTGTATGGTGACCCCTATATCAAATATCGTAAAGGCATATTTGAGTACATTTTGGGCGGTTCAATTGATACAAAATTGCTTGATGTCCGCGTTTTTGATGAAGCAACCAAAAAATCAATTTATGCAAAACAAGCAAAAGACGCAGAGGGAAAGAATGTTTCAAACTGTCCGTTATGTGCAATAGGACACAGTGCCAACAAAAGTAAAATCTGGAAGTTGACTGAAATGGATGCTGACCATGTTGCAGCGTGGAGTAAAGGCGGTGCAACAGATGCTAAAAACTGTCAGATGTTGTGTAAGACTCATAATCGAGCAAAAGGGAATAGATAGAAAATATGACTACTAAAATACTATAAAAATGGCAAAATACTGAGGGGGTATCAGGTGGCATAAGGTATTCAATAAAAACGCACTCGCTAACAAAAACGATTTATACTGAGGGGTATCCCGCCAAGCGCGCCGATACCCCTCAGTATAAAATCTTATTCATCAAAATATTTAGCATAGTAGCCATCCAAATAAAAACAAACCTTATGTTTGACCTCAAATTAACTTTATATCAACTTTAAACTAAAACAATATGAAACATTGGCTGATTTCTGCCTTTTTCTTAGGTATGCTTACTTGCGCAACAGCGCAAAAAGTGGATCTTGATAAGTGGTATTATACTTATACTTACCGTCACTTACCCGCAAAACCTTTGTCAAGTGAATTTACAACCTACAATATCGTCGTGAATGCACCTCGAACCATCAAAAACAATCTGCCAACTGAACAACTTGAAAGCCTCATCAATTTGGAAGGTTGGCGAAGGGTTGAAGCCAATGGTCACTTAGAGATTCTCGTCAGCCTTGAGGATTTGATGATAGAAAAATCAGAAATAAAAGAACGTTTTGAAGTCAAAAAAGATAAAGACAACAAAGAAACTGGCAAAACTTATTACTACTGGGGTGAAATCGTTTATACTTTTTCGGGCAGAAGTATTGCTAAGACTTATGAAGGAAAGATCATCAATACGGTAGAATTGGCAAATGGCTACACTAAAAATGTCTATAAAACGACAGAATACAGCAACTACAAAGATGCCAGTGCTTATTTGGCAAACAATAGGGAGCAATTGCGCGACCAATTAATCCGTACATCTGTTCAAAACGCTTTTAAAACCTATGAGCAAAGGCTGAATTATGACTATGCTTTTCCTATTTACAGCGAAAGAGATTATGTCTGGTTGAATGCAGCTCGGAGACATCCAGAATTTGAACCTGCTGCTGTTGCCGTTAAAAACATTAAAGAGCTGATGCCGAAAGTAAGAGGAGACGAACCCTTAGATGCAGCGATGGCGAATATGAAACCGACGTTGGATTACTTGGAATCAGTGATTACAAAATACACAGGCAAAGAAAAAGAGGATAAAAAACTGCGCTATTCAAGTTATTATTCTTTATCAAAACTGTATTTAGCGTTGGATCAACCCGACTTAGCTATCAAATATGCCAATGATTTGGCTGCTAATGACTACGATACAGGCGATGCCAAATCGCTCATTAAAGATGCCGAAACAGTAAAAGAACAGATGGCATTGAATAATATGAAATCACGTCATTTTTATATTGATACGTCTAAAATGGAGCCACCTGCGCGGTGATGAAATGAACGGTCAAAAAAGAGGTTGTCTCAAAAGGTAAAACTCGTTTTTTCGTACAGAATTTGAACAATGCCTTTTGAGACAACCTCTTTTTTGTTTTATTTTGTGGATATAAAGCCAATCAATCATTTTGTCAAACGAGATACACCACAAATGGATAAAAACTTTTCAGATAATTTGTTTTCAAATGCACAATTCGATGTAGCCATTTAACAATCGCTGTTGTCGTTGTTTTGCCTTTTTGTTTTGTCGTTTTGTTTTACTTCTACACCATCACGGTCAAGAATATAGGTGTCAAAAAACACAATACAACTAGGTTGTTGTTTTTGTCATTGGCATTCTTTTCCTATTTTCTTTTGGGTATCACGCAAGTTTTTTTCAAAAACGATAACGTGTCCATCTTGTAATATGGATAAAGAGATGATTAAGAAATTTCTTAACAGCCAAATAACCATCAAAGACCTTAAAGACGATTGGAAAACAGAACTCAAAAACAGTAACTTGGAAACCGTCATTGAAGAAATGATTATGATTGCAGAAAAGCGCAATGAAAGTTTAGAAATGCTGTTGACCCTTGCTTCGAGAAATACACGCAATAACAACGCCCGTTACATCAGTAACATAATTGATGATGAAGACTACAAATTGGAACGGAATAAAATTTCGGGCGGCATTATTTACATGTTGGAGTCTTTAGAGTTGTAACGGAGACCCCTCAGTAAAAACTTTAAACATAAAGTTAAATCATTCACTTTCAAGACCTTATAACCTTTGAGAAAATATAGCTTGGAGAACTGATTTAGATTTTTTAGCTTTGTCGGTACTTAAAACACGATAAGACCACTTTATAAAAAAAACTGCTTTTATGAATCAACGCAATGCCGGACTCTTAGCCGTCGCTCTTTTTACGCTGACTGCCCTTCTTCAAGTTTTAAACAGTTATAACATCTTGGCTATCAACCCCGGTTTAATTATGGGGTTTAGATGGATAACGGTGTTCAGCACTTTGTTATACGCCTTTTTTAAAAAATCTTTAACGACTTGGATTCTGGTCGCTATGGTGTTGGGTGTCGCCATCGGTTTGGACTTTCCAGAGTTTTCACAAAACCTGCAATTCCTAAGTAAAATCTTCTTGCGCATGGTCAAAACCATTGTCGCACCTTTGCTTTTTGCCACTTTGGTCGTAGGTATTGCGAGCCATTCCGACATGAAACAAGTGGGACGCATGGGTTGGAAATCGCTTTTATATTTTGAAGTTGTCACAACGCTTGCGTTATTTATTGGCTTGGCTTTTATCAATTTAACCAAAGCTGGCGTAGGTATTAAAGTACCAGAACAACTGCTGAAAGAACTGCCCACAGCTGAAATAAAAGGCTGGCAACAACATATCATTGATATTTTTCCTGAAAATATTATCAAATCCATTTATCAAGGCGAAGTATTGCCCATTGTGGTTTTCAGCGTCATATTTGGTATTGCCTTGGCATCCATAGGCGATAAGAAAAAGCCGATGTTGGACTTTGCCGAAAGCCTTGCTGAAACGATGTTTAAGTTTACCAATATCATCATGTACTTTGCGCCTTTTGGTGTCGGTGCGGCTATTGCTGTAACGGTTGGGCATTTAGGAATTGATGTTTTGCAAAACTTGTTGCTCTTATTGGTCACACTTTATATGGCACTCATCACTTTTATATTGGTTGTTTTGCTGCCGATTGCTGTTTTTATCGCAAAAGTTCCTTTAAAACAATTCATTGAAGCCATTAAAGAGCCTGTTTCGATAGCTTTTGCCACGACCAGTTCCGACTCTGCCTTGCCAAAGGCATTGGAGAACATGGAAAAATTTGGCGTGCCTCGTAAAATAGTGTCCTTCGTCATACCCACAGGTTACACTTTTAACTTGGACGGTACGACCCTTTACCTTTCTTTAGCCTCTATATTTGTCGCACAAGCTGCGGGCATGAACCTCAGTATTGGCGAACAAGTGCTTGTTGGGTTGACCCTCATGCTGACCAGTAAAGGCGTGGCAGCCGTACCGCGTGCATCCCTTGTCATTTTGATTGCGACGGCTTCAACCTTTGGTTTCCCCATTTGGCCCATCATGGCTATTTATGGCATTGATGAATTGATGGACATGGCGCGGACTTCTGTCAATGTGATTGGCAATACTTTAGCGAGTTGTGTCATTGCCCGTTGGGAAGGTGAATTTGATGATGCTAAGGCTTTGGCTTTTGTAGAGGATAATTGAACCAGAGGTATAGTGAACGGAAAAAAAAAGAGTGCTTAAATTTTTTGCAAAAAAATTTAAGCACTCTTTTTTTTTTCCCGTTTACTATATCTCTGGTACGACATCTCCTTCCTTAAAGTCTGTCTTTCTCTTACGATAAAACATTTTACCATCCAGTTCTCTTTCCGATGTCAAGATGCGTATATCGTCGTCTAAGCCACGTGTTTTTGTAACTATAGAAGTATAAGTCGGGTCAGTTACGCCTTTAATCACACGCGCCCAATCGAAAGCAGGACCAATATCCGCTTTATCTTTACGATAATTGACATGCGTTACAATACCTTTAAACGTAGCCGCTTGTGAAGTCGGCATATAGCGCACGGATTCAGGTAAAAACGCACGTGGAATATTGTATTTCGCCGTTAAATAACGCAGCAAAATGATGAGTCCGTCGTATTGTTCATCTGAAAACGAAGCAAAATAAACGTAAAAATCACCATCATTGCCCCAAGGTTTATCCAATTTGATATAGGCATCAGTATCGTCCAGCGTACAATAAATGTCTCCATAACCATTGTAAAGGTCATTGCCTTTCAATTTTAAAGGCCCATAATTCGACAATTCAATAGCGACACTTTTACGACTGGCTTCTTTATGGTCTTGAATCGGATTGGGGCCAATATTAAAAGCCCAGTAATCAGGACTAAACAAACGGTAAATACCGCCGTCTCGTGCGACGACCAAAGGCACTGACACATGCTGATCGTTTTTCATCAATGTTGCCAAGTCACCATGCAGATTCCCCTCAGTAAAATGTAAGACAATTTGCGTTTTAGGATATTCCTGTGTGTAAAAAAAGTTTTGCTTACTGTTTTGCGGTTCCGCTTTGATGACTTGCATAAGGAGTGAAGGCTCACCTTTGATGGAAACGAGACCTGGCATTTCGATATTGAATGCACCATCAATGCCATCCTTGCGCATCATAAATTCTTTTTGAATGACTTGTTCAAATTTCTTCATAGAGAAAAGGTTTTTAGTGATTAGAAAAATAAGAATTTTCAATAAACTATTATTACAATACTTTATTTCGAACAAAGCTAATTAAAACAGATAAGTTAAGATAGAAAATGGCTATAAAAAAATTATAGCTGCATTTTGCATAAAATAAGGCTAAAGTGCAGTTCAGCTATAAAAGAGGAAATTTATCGCAAAAGAGTCCAAATTAATGTATATTACCAATTACGATACATTACAAATGTCCATCTCAGCGATTAAATCAACTTTATTCAATATTGACAAATTAACTAAAAACGTTCTAATGAAATCAATCAAATCATTCTGTTTCCTGTTGTTTATTTCATTGTTTGCAACAGCACCCAGCCCAATTCAGGCTGCCCATTCATCAACAATTCAACAAGAAGTTTTCAACCGACCCATTATTGCACAAAAAACCATCAATGTCCAAAAGAAAGGACTCATAAAAAGATGGTTAGAAAAACGCTTCATCAAAAAAATGCAAGAAGGGACGGAAGGCGATGCCATAAAATCATCGGCTAAGACTGGATTGATATTCGGTGCACTCTCCCTTGGTTTGTTGATACTGGGTGTTACTTTACTTGGTGTGAGTGGCGGATTAGGAGGTGCGGTAATATTAGGTGCAGGTATAAGTGCCATCATTGGAGATATATATTCCATAAAAACCAGAAGGAGTATAAGAAATAGCCAAAACCCTGAACAATATCGCAAAGAAAAAAATAAAGCCAATTGGGGCTTAGCCCTTGCTTTGTTGACAGGTTTAATTCCGCTGGGTTTACTTATTTATGTTCTTATAGGTATCGGATAAAGTCCCATTTCACAATAAGCCTTGGAGATATAGACGCTGAATCACAAATGCTTGCTGCGTACCCCCTCAGTATGGAAGAGTAAATGAAGGAAAAGAAAGAGACTGTTTCAAAACACACATTTTGAAGCGGTCTCTTTCGTTTTAAAGGGTTTTCTTCTAAAATACCTCATACCTATAGAGTAGTTAGCCCCCTCAGTATATCATTAAGTTTTCCGCTTCTTCCTCTTCGCCGCAGGAAACAGCACATTGTTCAATATCAACCGATAACCTGGGGAATTGGGATGCAGTGCCAAATCCGTATCAGGGTCAGTAAAACGGTGTTGATAATCTTCTGGGTCATGTCCGCCATAAAAACTAAAAAAACCTTGACCCATCACGCCATGTATGTAACGGGCTTCATCAAACGGCTTAGTCTCACCTAACACCAAAACTTCGGGTTTAATACAAGCTTTCTTAAAGGAAGTCGTTTGCCCCATAAAACCTTTGATGGTTTTTGTATGGTTTTGCGTCAACATAGTCGGTACAGGGTCCCATTTTGCTGAAAAATCAAAGAGCGTGAAATAATCAATATTGATATTTCTATACCTTCTCATACTGTTGTCAATATCCGAGAAACCCATGCCCATAGGGTTAGTATTTATCACAAAATCTTGAAAAGCAAAGGTTTTTGAAAAATCCAGATGTTCTTGTGCGTCAGGGTCAACGGCATCACCGTCGAAAATGGATGCACATATATCGGTGCCTTCGGCTGCCAAAGCAACATCATAACTCTCTGTGGCTGAACACATGGCAAACATAAATCCGCCGCCAATTGCAAATTCTTTTATCATTTTAGCCACGGCTAATTTGCATTGAGACACTTTTGCAAAACCAAAAGAACGGGCTAATAACTCCGCTTTCTGTTTTTTCAATTCATACTCTTGACCATTCCCGCGAAACATGGTATAGCGACCGTGCTGACCCGTAAAATCTTCATGGTGCAGATGCAACCAATTGTATTTCAATAATTTACCTTCCAATACTTCTTGGTCATAAATCATATCAAATGGAATTTCGGCATACTTTAAAACCACCAAAACAGCATCATTCCACCTTTCAAGTCCCTTGCCTTTCGTGTCTGCATCGGGCGTGTAAACAGCTATTTTAGGTGCAACTTCAAGTTTCATATCCTCCATATTGATGTTGGGATTCTGTATTTCATCTTGAATACCCTTGAATTGAGCATCAGACATAACTTGATAAGTGACACCACGAGCCTTACATTCTTTTTCAAATTCCAAACGGTGTGGAAAAGCAAAACTGCCGCCCCGATAGTTCAAAAGCCAATGCGCTTCCACCTCTTTTTCCAAAACCAAATAGGTGATGCCATAAGCCTTTAAATGGTCTTTTTGCGTCAAATCCATCGGCAGAAGAATGTAAGCAGCTTGTAAAGTGATAAAACTAAAAAATAGGGACAGGATGAGACACAGCTTTTTTTTCATGGTGGGCAGTTTTATGATAATGGATAATGGATAGTTGATAATGGATAATTAAAAGCGTTGAAAACCAGTTTGTTTTCTAAATACTTTTTGGCAAGCCATTTTCAATTGAATATAATTACCCCTAAATTTAATCAACTTTATGATGCCATTATGCTATTTTAGCTATAAACCTTTTTTGTCCTAACCTAAAAAGAAAGGGTTGAATGAAAACAAGCTCCATTCAACCCCCTCAGTATTTAAGCCTTTTTAAAGCCTTTTTCCTGTCATTACACCATTAAAATATTCACCATTCACCATTACTTATTAAAGCCCTTTTCCCGTCGCTGCCCAATAAATACCCCCATAAATATGGTCTAAAAAGGTTTGGTCAGAAAATGTCAAAGGAATATGTCCCAAAGCTGTGTAAAAAGCACGTCCGCCGTCGTAATTATGATACCAAGAAATGGGGTGAAAACTGCCCATGCCTTTACCTTCATTGTCGCCCCATTTGGCTTTTGGGTCATAAGATTTTTCATCCACAGACACCAAAAACTTTAAATCAGTTGACTTCGCAGGTGTTGTAAATTCATACCATTCGTCTGTCCACAACAGTTTTTTAGGAAAACGCTCCATGCCTGGAAAATTACTGTCTTCCACTTTCAAATAAGCCGTTTGTTGCTGTGGATGAATCTTGAAAGTATTGCCTACCATTTTGGTGTACCAAGCCCAATCGTATTCGGTATCGCTGGCACTGTGAATACCGACAAAACCTTTGCCCGCCCTTATAAACTTTTCAAAAGCGGCTTGTTGTTCTTCATTGAGAATATTGCCTGTGGTGTTCAAAAAAATAACCGCTTGGTATTTTTCAAGGTTTTTATCATTTATCAACTTAGCATCTTCTTGCCAATCCACAGAAAATGTATTGCGAACAGCTAATTGTTTGATAGCTGTCACGCCTTCATTGATGGATTCATGGTGAAAACCATCCGTTTTCGTAAACAATAAGACTTTGAATTGCTGCGCAAAAATGGCAGTCGAGAGTTGAAAGAAGCAAAGAACGACTAAGACACTTTTCAAGTGTAAATTTTTCATAATTGTTAAAAATTAAAGTTTGATTAAATTGTTTAGTTGAAAATAATAAGACCTCAATATAGCTCTTGTTTTGGATTGTTTAAACTTTGGTAAATTTCATACATGGAAAAATCGGCAAAGAACAAAAAAAAGGGTGCAAAAAGCACCCCATCAGTATCTGCCCTACTTTTCAAGCAAATACTAATTCTTATTAGGCGACAAACCCATAACCCGTGTCAGAATATACGAACCGATGAGGCTGATAACAAGTCCTTCAGCCAAAATAAAAAGGCTGGCTGTAAAGGGATAAAGGTATGCCCCCATTTGTGAATTTTGTCGAATGGTATCCATTAATGTAGGACTAAACGAAAGGAAAATGGTCATAAACAAGGTAAAACCGACAACACCAATGACGGATGCGCCCATTCCTTGCGCCAATCCAGACATATAATTACCTATGTTTTCTGGGTGTAAATCGTAGTAAGCTCTGATGGCTCGATTTAAGAAATAGAGATGAATAACACCGTTAAAGACACGGAGTTCGATACGATGACCTAACCCCAAGAAGTACATCAGCAAGAAAAAAGATACAAATCCTGCCAACATCAAAAGACCCATTTTGATTGAAATAGCACGCATGATAGACGGTTTTTTGTTTGTGAAAAAATGTATTCAAAACCTGTATCTACAAATTTAAAATTATTTTACAAACGCATCTATAAAATGTGAAAAAAATGTTGGTTTCTTTTAAAAACAGAGCCAAAGGTTTGAAATAATACAGAACGTCTAACTCCGTTTCCGATAATTCCAAACCGCATAAGCGTTAAAAAACACAGCAAAACCTATCATTTTTATAAAATGCTCTTTAATATCATTGAAACCACTGCCTTTTAAGACTATCATCCGTATCACTTCAATAAAATAAGTCGCTGGATTGAACTGCGCCACGACTTTTGCCCATTGGGGCATCGAATCAATATTGGTATAAAGTCCACCGAGCATGATGAAAATCATCATAAAGAAAAAGGATATAAACATCGCTTGTTGCTGTGTATCTACAAAGGTGGAAATGAGCAAACCCCAACCTAAAAAAGCCAATAAATAGACCGCAGCATAAGCTAAAATCAAAAAGATAGACCCCAAAGGAACAATGCCAAATATCAGTCGTGCCATCAACAAACCGATGCACAACACCAATAGACCTAAGACCCAAAACGGGATTAATTTGCCCAATAAAAATTGCCACTTGGCTATTGGTGTCACGTTCAACTGCTCAATAGTACCAATTTCTTTCTCTCTAACAATGTTCAAAGCAGATAAAAACGCGCCCACCATCGTTACCAAAATGACAAGAATTCCTGGTACCATAAACAATTTATAGTCCATGTGTGGGTTATACCAATAAGCGGACGTAATTTCGATGCTCGATACTGAGGGGTTGATTTTTTGTGGGGTAAACCAGTCAAGGCGGATGTCGGCATTGACCTCTCTGATAATATTTGCCGCATAAGCCCCTGCCAAACCGCCTTTGACACCATTCACGGCATCAACGGCTAACTGAACTTTGGCACTGTTTTCACGTACTAAATCACGTTCAAAGTTATTGGGAATGACCAATATTAAGTCCGATTTCTCATGCTCTATCGTTTGTATCGCCTCACTATAAGAATTAGAATAATCCGTCAAACGAAAGTAACCAGAAGCCGTCATTTTGTCTATCAACCGATGTGAATATGTCGAATGGTCGTTGTCAACCACACTCAAATTGATGTTTTTGACTTCATAATCAGCCGCGAAAGGCAATATGATTAGCTGCATAATGGGCATCATAAAGATAATCCGCAAGATGGCAGGGTCTCGGAAAATCTGTATAAATTCCTTTTGTAGTAAAAATCCAAGCGTCCGCATTGTTAAATTTTTTTTATCCGTCACATAAAACTGAGAACAGACGTTATATTTTTTATCTATCTAAAAATCAACTTTTTATGCGTAATATAACATTGTAAAAGTATGAATGAAAACCGTTTTACACCGCGTATATCAATATTTGTCTTGTGCTTCTTGCTCTTTTCCCTTTCAAGCCCCCCCTCAGTAAAAGCTCAAAATATCATCAAAATCACACCCGAACACGTCATGATTTTACGTGTAGGCGTAGGTGGACAACAACTTTTTGGCGTTCGACCCATAGGAGGCAATCTTTCTATCAATTGCGAAGCACCCGTCAGTAAACATCTATCATGGACAGCCAATTTCGACATCATGATGTCGCCCATTGAACTCGCTTTGCCACCCGATACACGTGGTTCTTATCAAGTCCGATTTGCCATTCACCCCGATTTTCGCTATTATCCTTCCACTGTTTTGCGCCGTTTTTACATCGGCAGCGGTCTCGGCATCGTCGCAGGACAAGGCAGAACGTATGGTATTTTACCAAACGGTAAACCGCAACTCAACATTTTCGGCGAGGCATTGACCGACCTAAAAATCGGTTTCCAAGGCAATTTGCTGACGCGTTATGTCTGGAATACTTTTGCCGCTACAGGTTTACTCATTCCTTTGAATGGTGAAAAAGTGATACCTATTGTCCGTCTGGGCATTCAAATAGGCTTGAAAAGAATAATGGTGAATGGTGAATAATTTAAT